>CAWWAN010000127.1:0-4643 GCA_963934925.1 uncultured bacterium
CGCTGCGTCCATCACTAAATCCGAGTTCGAGGCGCATGCGATCTGCTCGTGCAGCATCGCGTTGATCGGCATTCATACTGATCGCCGCTGCCATTTGCAGATGGCCGGGCTGCACGGCAAAGGAGAGCTGTAACAATCGATGCGGGTTCATGCTGAAGCCAATTTCTTGGCAAACGCCCGTATTGATCCCTAGATTAATCAAGCTGAGGAATGTCAGAGACTGACGCGTGGTCATATGCGGTGCTTCTTTGATTTGCTTGAGTGCTTGCTTCAAGTCAACGGTCAACGCTACCCGCGCGCGCGTATCATCACTGTATTGTTGGCGAATCGAGCATTCGTAGCTCGCGACCTCGTGTCCGTAATTAGAAACAGCTAACAACTGCTCGCTACTTGAAGAACCAAGGGTGCGCTGATTAGAAATCTGATAAAGGTGGCCTATCGCACGCGACCCTTCACCATGCACGCCGCGTACTGCAAGGCCAGCCGCACGCGCGGCTTGCAGAGAACGCTGCAATGGAGCTTTAGCACGCGCCAATGCAGGCAGATGCAGCATGATGCTTGCGCGCATACCACTACCGGTGTTAGTCGGACATGAAGTCAGGTAACCGTAGTCTTTGCTAGTAGCGAACTCGTGCGCCTCCGCCAGAACACGTTCGACGCGTTGTGCACGACGCAATGCTGATTCGAGATCTAGCCCCTTCGAGATGCCTTGTATGCGAAAATGGTCCTCTTCGTTGATCATAACGGAATGCGCACCACGCATGCCATAGAACAACATCGTTGGGCGCTCTACATTCAGTAATTCACGCGACGCCAAATTGCGTTCGAGCACAAATTCTTTAGCAGAGTCGCTTAGCGAGCGTACTTCTAAAATATTACCGTCAATATCGCACTGACGCAAAACACTAGAAGTAGCAGCAAGGATGTCTTCTGCGTCTTCGTCAGTGAGCTGTTCAGGGAATGCGCAATCTGCGACATTACGTGCAAGTCGAACGCGAGCACTAACAACTACATCTTCAAGGGGGCCGCCGGTTTTAAGCCAAGCAGGTGTAGTTTGTAATAATGCCTGTAAGCGCGCTTCGGTTGACATTACAGGATTGATTTACCGAATGCACTAGCAACGAGATCAATCATGTTTTTCGCGCCTTGATTACAATTATCAAGCAGCGGATTCAGCTCGGCGATTTCCATGGACAGCATGCGTTGCGTTGCCGCAAATTGCTCGAGCATGTAATGGGCCTCTCTAAAGTTAACTCCACCAGGAACGGGGGTGCCCACTCCGGCGACCACGTCTGGGTCTAGACCATCGACATCGAAGCTTAAGTGAAAGCCATCGGTGTCGACGTTTACGACTTGCAGTACTTCTTCGACGACTTGTGGCATACCTTTGGCATCGATGTCAGCCATTGTCCAAACGTTGATGCCTGATTCGCGAATCAATTTCGCTTCTCCGCGATCGATATCGCGGATACCGACTAGTGCCACATTTTCGTGAGAAATAGTCGGAGAGTGATTGGACAAGGAGGCCAAATCATTTGACGAGCCACTAATACCCAACAAGTGCGCTAGAGGCATGCCGTGAATGTTACCACTCGGTGAGGATTGTGGTGTATTCATGTCGCCATGCGCGTCAAACCATACCACGCCAAATTTCTTTTTCTTCGCTGCGCAGTGATTGGCAATACCAGAAATAGTGCCCATCGCAATCGAATGATCACCCCCTAAGACCAAAGGGGTATGGCCGTCGTTCATGGTCTGCTCGACCTCGTCACGCAAACTTAAACAGACTTGCACGATTTCTTGCTCAAACCGATACGACTTGTCGCCAAAGCTTTCACGTGATTCACATGATGGCACCGGGATGTCAGACTGCAAGCCGACATCAAAGCCTAATCGGCGCAAGGCGCTGTCTATGCCAGCCGCGCGTAACGCACCTGGCCCTAAATCAGTGCCGCGACGCGACGCACCTAAATCTAGTGGCACGCCAATTATTTTTACTATACGATCGTTGAGATTAGTCATGTTATTCTGGGCTGACGCCGAGTATTGAAATCACCTTGGCTGTCATTTCTTCTTGCTTAGCCTTATCGACTGATTCTAGATTCATGCGCAATAGTGGTTCTGTGTTAGAAGCACGCACGTTCACCCACCACCAGCCTGGAGTTTCGACATCACCGTAAGAGATGGTAACTCCGTCGAGGTCGTCGATGGAATCTGCATCGCTAAATTCTTCGCGCAAGCGGTCCATGGCGCCTTGCTTGTCGTCAATGTGAAAATTAACTTCGCCAGTGGAGTGGTAGCACATTAACTCGTCAAGCATCTCGGAGAACTTCTTAGTGCTACGAGAGAGAAGGTTAAGCACGCTGAGCAGAATTATTTCTGAGTTGTCGGCATACCAATTATCTCTGAAGTAATAGTGACCGGACAGTTCCCCACCGAATGGAGCATCGTGTTCGCGCATCGTTGCTTTTAGGAAAGAGTGGCCGACACGTTCTTTGCGTGGTACTCCACCGAGATCTAAAATCGTCTTCGGCAAAATCCAGGATGAGCGCAAATCGTAAACTATCGAGGCGCCCGGCTCTCCTTTAAGAACTTCACGCGCGACAAGAGCTGTAACCACATCGTTACCAATAGCGCGTCCGCGGTCGTCAACGAAACAGCAACGGTCAGAATCTCCATCGAAAGCTGCGCCAAGTTCGGCACCGCTTTCAACCACTAATTTCTGCAGGTCGACTAAAGTGCTTAGCTTAAGCGGGTTTGCTTCGTGGTTCGGAAAGGTGCCATCGAGTTCATAGTACAGACCTTGGTGCTTAATTTGCGGAACCGCCTTCAACACAGCCGGAAAGCTATGTGCGGCCATACCATTCGCCGCATCTGAAACAATGTTCACCTCGCGCGCTAAATCAGCCCACTGTGCAACGTGTTTCGCATAGTCATCAAGAGTATCGACATGAGTACGATTACCGCGCTCGGCAACGGGCTGCGGCATATCACCAGTAGTGGACATTTGCTCTATTTCCTTAATGCCGTTATCGCCAGAAATAGGTTTCGCTTCTGAAGCGCATAACTTAAAGCCAATATATTGCTTAGCATTATGACTAGCAGTAACATTCATGCCACCAAAAGATTTAAGATGGCCAATCGCGAAGTAACACTGCGGAGTTGACGACAAACCAATATCGATAACATCGATACCGCCATCGAGAATACCTTCGATGACTTCATTATGGATTTCTGGAGCCATAGTGCGCATATCGCGCCCCACTACCAATGGCCCCTGGCCCATAAAATCGGCGAATGCTCGGCCAATGCGGCGAGCAAGATTAGAGTCGATTTGATCAGGGTATGTCCCTCTGATATCGTAAGCTTTAAAAACTGACATAATTAAGTATTAAGCGTTTAGGATTGAGTTAAGGGACGAGCCAGCACGTTCGACGTCGCTAGAGCTCAGGTGCCGATGCGTGACGAAACGCAGCAAACGGTCGCCGAGTGCTAAGGCGAGTACGCCACAGTCCGCAAGCGCTGCCTCGACCATCGGTGCGTCAAGATCAGGTTGAGTTATTTCTAAGAAAAGAATGTTGGTATCTATGGTTTCTTGGGCCATGCGCGCACCTTGCAAACCAAGCACCATACCACCTAATTGGCGGCACAAAGCATTATCTAAAGCAAGTCGCTGTGGCATTTCGTCTAGCGCAACAAGGCCACAAGCCGCAAGAACGCCAGCTTGATGCAAGCTGCCTCCCATCCATTTTCGTACACGCCGCGCGCGCTCGATGAAGGCGCCGTCGCCAAGCAAGATGGCACCGATCGGGCAACTGAGGCCTTTCGACAATGAAATCATCAAGGAGTCGCACACATCGCCATAATCAGAAAACGGCAATTCCGTTTCGACTTGCACGTTGAACAATCTCGCGCCATCGAGGTGAATAGGCACTCCACGATTAAGCCCGAAAGCATGTAGTTCCTGCAAATAGTCAATAGGTAGAATCGTGCCACCACTAAGTAAATGTGACTGCTCAGAGCAAATTAATCCCGTGCGCGGCATGTGCACACTTATGCCACGCATTGCCTGCGCCAGATGACCAAAATCTAGCTGCCCCCTGCTAGAAGCAAGCGTTCGCGTTTGGACTCCGGCAATGCGGGACAAACCGCCGCCTTCTAATTGAAAAATGTGCGAACTCTCATCGACAATTATTTCTTCGCCAGGGACAGTATGCGCAGCAACGGCAGCTTGGTTGGCCATCGTGCCACTAGGAAAAAACAACGCGGCTTCTTTGCCGAATAAGTGTTGAAAATGTCGCTCTAATTCTTGAGTGGTCGGATCATCGCCATGAGCATCGTCGCCAAGCCGTGCTTTTTGCATGGCGTCGTACATTCGCGCCGTTGGTTTGCTGACGGTATCAGAACGAAAATCAGAGTAATTCGGCATTAAATGTTTTCGAGGAAGCGACGCACACGACCGACGCCCTCTTCAATGTTTGCAATAGAGTTCGCATATGAAAAGCGTATGTAACCTTCGCCTTCAGCGCCAAAAGAGGTGCCGGCAAGACAAGCAACACCCGCCTCGCTTAAGATGCGGTCTTGCATATCAATGGACGACAAACCGAATTGTTTAATGTTAGGGAAAACATAAAAAGCACCCA
>CAWWAN010000128.1:0-4640 GCA_963934925.1 uncultured bacterium
GCATCCTCGATGACTTACTCACTTACCGCTTAGCTGACGACGAGTTTATGTTAGTGGTTAATGCTTCCAATCGCGAGCGTGATTGGGGTTTACTTGCCGAGCGCCTCGATGGTGTTGAGTGCAGCGATCTAACGGAAGACGGTGGCGGCATCCTAGCTTTGCAGGGTCCTGAGTCCTTAAACGTGTTGCGCAAGCTTAGTGGTGATGACAACTTTGCTCCAGCTTTCTTAGGTCTCGGAGAAATAGAAACCGACTTTGGGGCCTTATTCTTTGCGCGCACGGGTTATACCGGCGAGCATGGCTACGAGTTGTTTCCAAGCGCTGAGCAAATAGTGCCGCTATGGATGTCGCTTATGAGCCTCGGCGTCACACCTGTTGGCCTTGGTTCACGCGACATTTTGCGCCTCGAAGCAGCATTACCTCTTTATGGCCACGAAATCCATGAAGGCATCACTCCGTTTGATGCCAACTTACGTTTCGGTGTACGCGGATGGAAAACCCGCGACTTCATCGGTGGCGACGCCCTCCGCGCTCTGCCAGAACCCGACAAACATCTTATTGGCTTCACATGCGAGAAGCGCATTCCGCGTGAAGGCCATAACGTACTTTGTGACGGAGAAATTGTAGGCACCATTTGTAGTGGTGCAATGTCCGTAGTGCTTGGCAAGCCTATCGCTACGGCTTATGTCCCTAAAAACGTCGATGGTGATTTCAGCATCGATTTCCGAGGCAAACCTCATGCGGCCGATTGTGTCGACTTGCCTTTTGTTCCCCATCGCTCTCGCGACTAATTAATACTATGCGTCCTAACGATCGTTCTTACCTAGACTCACACGAGTGGGCTAAAATTGATGGCAACATTGTAACTGTTGGCATTTCTGACTTTGCTGTCGAGCAACTTGGTGAACTTGTTTACCTTGACCTTCCAGAAGCTGGCGCCACTTTTATTGCTGGAGAAGCATTCGGTGAAGTGGAGTCTGTAAAGGCTGTGTCTGATCTCAACTGCCCCGTTGTTGGTGAAGTTATCGAAGTCAATTCTGACCTGTGCGACAACCTCGAAAATTTACAAAACAATCCCTTCGAAGGTGGATGGTTAATGAAAGTTAAAATCGATGGCGACAACCTCGATGGGATGCTTGATCTAGCCGCTTACGAAGAATTAGTTAGCTCACAAAGTTAAGAGTCATGCCATACATTCAAAATTCTGATGCCGATAGAAGTGAGATGTTGGCAGCCGTTGGCGTCAAGTCAATCGCTGATTTATTTACATCCATCCCCGAAGAGGTTCGTCTTAAAGGAAGCCTCAACTTAAGCGCGGGTCTTTCCGAAGACCAGCTCATGCGTCACATGCAAGAACTCTCCAGCGGAAACCAATCCTCAGCTGGCGTGAATTTTCTTGGAGGTGGCATTTACGACCACTCGTGGCCAACTACTGTTGATCACTTGATGTCACGCAGCGAGTTCTTAACAGCCTACACTCCTTATCAGCCAGAGTGTTCGCAGGGCACCCTGCAAGCAATCTACGAATTCCAATCGATGATTGCCGAGCTATGTGGATGTGAAATAGCCAACGCCTCGATGTACGACGGCGCCTCTGCAGCCGCTGAAGCTGCAATGATGGCGATGAGTCAAACACGTCGCAAGAAAGTTGTGGTGTCGGCGGCAATGCATCCTGAAACTCGCGAAACCATTCATACTTACCTTAAGCACATCGACACCGAAATGGTTGAAGCGCCAATAGTAGATGGTGTGACAGATTTCAGCGGCTTAATCGACGACAAAACTGCAGCGGTCATGGTGCAGCAGCCAAACTTCTTCGGTAACATCGAAGACACTGCGGCAGTTGCTGAAGCAGCAAAAGAGGTAAAAGCACTTTCCGTTGCTTCACTATATCCCGTTGCAACAGGCATCCTAGAATCACCAGGCAAGCAAGGCATCGACATCGTAGTCGGCGACGGACAATCACTTGGTGTGCCAATGGCATTCGGTGGGCCGTCATTCGGCTTCTTCGCTGCGCAACAAAAATCAGTGCGCAAATTACCCGGTCGCCTAGTTGGCATTTCAAATGACACCGAAGGACGCCGTGCTTTCACGCTTACCTTTCAAACACGCGAGCAACATATCCGTCGCGAGAAAGCTACGTCAAACATTTGTACTAACAATGCCTTGATTGCCTTACGCGGATGCATCCACATGGCTGCTTTAGGGCCGCAAGGCCTTGAGGAAGTTGCTTGTGTTTCCCGTCAGCGCGCTCTCGAAATGGTTGAGTTGCTTGACCTAGCCGGCATCCGCCGTGCTTTCCCTAAGCAGCACTTCTTCAACGAAGTTTGTTTTCAGGTGGATAACGATGAAATGGTCGCGCTATTTAAACAAAACCTAAGGGCACAAGGCGTGCAAGGTGTGCTGGCGATGTCCGCATGGTACGACGATATGGATGGCTGCTTCACTTTGGCTTGCACCGAACGGACCATGCCAGAGGATTTAATTGCGCTTAGCACTATTGCCAAGCAAACCTTTATTCCGGAGGTCGCGTAATGTACTTAGCTCCTGTCCCATTACTCTTTGAAGACTCGCGTCCGGGTCGCCGTAATTGGCAAACACCTGGCGCCGACCGCGCTGTTGCCACTGCCGGCCTACCGGCACATATGCTGCGCGAGAAAGCTCCGGCTTTGCCTGAATTAGGCGAACTCGATTTGATTCGTCACTTCACACGCTTAAGTCAAAAGAACTACGCGATATCCACTAATTTCTACCCACTTGGCTCATGCACTATGAAGTACAACCCGGTAGTTAACGAAAGAATTGCCGCAGACCCACAGTGGTACAACTTGCATCCTTATCAAGACGATGACACTGTTCAAGGTGCACTAGAATTGATGCATAATTTAGCTGCCGACTTAGGCGAAGCTACTGGCTTACCAGGTGTGACTTTACATCCTGCTGCAGGTGCGCATGGCGAGCTGACAGCGTTGATGGTGTTGCGCGCTTGGTTAGATGACCAAGGACAAAACCAGCGGCGCAAGATTTTGATTCCGGATAGCGCGCACGGCACCAACCCAGCGTCATGTGCGCTTGCAGGTTTCGATGTGGTTACCGTCAAGTCAAACGATCGCGGATTATGCGCGGTCAGTGACTTGGCTGAACACCTTGGTGACGACACTGCTGGTTTGATGATTACTAACCCGAGCACGCTAGGCTTGTTCGAAGAAGATGTCGTCAAAATCTGTGACTTAGTTCACCAAGCCGGCGGAAAAGTTTACATGGACGGCGCCAACTTCAACGCCATCATGGGCATTACCCGTCCTGGTGATTTTGGCATCGACATGATGCACCTTAACTTACATAAAACATTCAGTACTCCGCACGGCGGTGGCGGACCAGGCTCTGGACCGATTTGTGTGACTGAAGAACTCACTAAGTACTTACCGACTCCATCGGTTGTACAAGGCGAGAATGGCTTTGAGCTAAGCGCACCTGAATCAAGCATCGGCCGCGTCCGTGGTTTCCATGGCAACTTCTTGGTGTTGGTGCGTGCTTATGCTTACATGAAACGTTTGGGAGCTGAAGGTATTAAGCGCGTTGCTGAAAATGCGGTGCTAAATGCAAATTACATTCGTGTAAAAGTTAGCGATCATTGGCGCGTGCCATTCGACCGTATTTGTATGCACGAGTTTGTGGCGCGTCCGACTAAAGAAATGCGCGAGGCTGGCATTCACACTATAGATATCGCCAAACGCCTAATCGAATTGGGCTACCACCCACCGACCGTTTACTTCCCGCTGGTTGTTGCTGAAGCGATCATGATTGAGCCTACCGAGACGGAATCAAAAGAAACGCTTGATGCGTTTATTGAAGCGCTCATTCAAGTAGCTAAAGAAGCCGCTGCCGGAGAAGATATCTTGCACCAAGCGCCGCGCAACATGCCGGTGTCACGTGTTGACGAAGCGAAGGCGGTTAAAGACCCGCAACTTTGTTTTCGCTGTCAGTAAATGACTACAATCCAAGGTCGCTTAATTGTTGACGGTGCCATTCCTGGAGCCGTCAACATGGGTCGCGACGAAGCTTTGCTCGAACTGCAAAGCGTGCCGACGCTGCGTTTTTACCGCTGGCAAAACCCCACCCTATCTTTAGGTTATTTTCAAAACGCTGCTGACATCGACATTGCCGCAGCCAGACAACGTGGATGTGACGTAGTCCGCCGATCGACGGGCGGTAAAGCGATTTTGCATGAGCATGAACTAACTTATGCGTTATGCGCTCCTGAGATTGGGGCCCTCGCCGGCGGTCCAGCTGCGGCGATGCAAGTCATCCATCAGGCTTTTGCTAAAGAGTTAAGTGCGCAGTCCGCGAAAGAGGTCTTTATTCGCCAACAATCAACTCTGCAATCGGACATCGTTGGCAGTGCATGGTGCTTTGAAGACTCGTCGCCCTTAGACATCTGCTTAGATGGCAAAAAGCTATTAGGTAGCGCCGCACGACGCAAGAACAACTGGATTTTATTTCATGGCTCTTTAGTGTTGGAGGTACCAAACGAGACTCCAGAAATTGCCGCGCTAGGCTTTGAGCCGAACATGAGTGCTTGCGTTGACGCGCTTGCTACAGCTCTCGGCATCGATTTCACCGCCAGTGAATGGACGCTG
>CAWWAN010000129.1:0-4620 GCA_963934925.1 uncultured bacterium
GAGCCATGATTCTAGACCAGTACTTACGGCTGTTTGCTGCAAAGTATTCGATTCGATAAATTCGCTGTCATAAAGCAGTAGCACGGATTTCCCGTCAGACAAAAAATCTTTGATTGCCACTAGAAACTTTTCTGTGAATTGATATGGACGCGCCACGATTAGCGTGGACACACCTTCCAGATCGATCTCAGCTTCTTGAGTCGTTGAAACATCTCGAACGGTATAACGCTCACCTAATGCATTACGCAGTTGTTCGAACACACGCCCTTCAGGGACTTGTCGTGGGATACCCGGCATTTGCGGCGGCAGTAAAGGCTCATTTGACATTAGGCCAACGACCGGCTTTTCTCCCGCGATTAACGCCGCCAAACGAACACTAAAAGCGAATTCGAACTCATCAGCACGTACAAAAGGAATCACTTCGCTGCTGTCCTGGTAGCGCATCTCTAAACCCTGGTATAGCAAGTCGATACTTAGACTACCGACGTCCTGGCCGTTAAGTGGTACTGCTGTGATTCCCACATGTTCGGCATCGCGACTTGCCACTAAGTCGGCAGTTGGGTCGACTGTTTCTACTGACACCAAATCGCCACCAAGATGCTCTATTTCTCCAAGCAAATCTTGAAGGAGTAAACGCTCAGGCAGCAAGTACTCGTGCCCTTGAATATCTTTATTGAAATAAAGTTTTACTTGTAAGCGATCGTCAAGTCGCGCAATCAAATCTTTGGTACTTGACGACAAACTATATTGTTTTGAAGCCGTCAAATCGAAGCGCAAGTAAAAAGTTCCAAGTAACATCACAAGCACTACAATCAACACTGTGCTGAGCAACATTTTCAGCCCTAGGCTGCGCTTAATTTTATTCACGGCCATCTAATCATGCCTCCGCAAACTAAGAATTAATGTATTTGCGACCAAGGAAATAATCATTACCGCGACGTAAAAGCCAATTGATGGCACGTCAATAACGCCACGCGCTAAAGCATGAAAGTGCTGCGACATGTCGATGTTCAAAGAAATTTCGGCTAGCCAACGCGGAATAAAAACAGCTGACGCCAACAAGTGAAGCAGGTTAAACACCAGCAGCGTGCAAGCGCCGACCATCCAAGCAACGATTTGGTTGCTCGTGAGCGCTGACAAGAAACAGCAAATAGCCAAGCCAGCTCCGGCTAAAAACAATGTCCCTACATACGCTGCGATGACAGGCCCCCAATCGAGGTCGCCCAACATAGCAACGCTAATGGGCGCTAAGAGAGTGCAAAGTAGAGCCACGGCAAAGACGGCCCAAACACCAAGAAACTTGCCAACGACCAACTGCCCTAAACTGAACGGTAAAGTCATAAGTCGTTCGACAGTACCAGAACGTATTTCTTCCGCCCAAGAACGCATTGCGATTGCCGGTGCAATCATCGCCACGAGCATCGGCATATTGGAAAAGAAATGGCGCATGCTCGCTTGATTGTAACTAAAGAAAACATCGCCAACAAGGAAGAACAATGCAGCAGCCAGTGCAGAAAACAAAGCCACCACCACGTAACCAATAGGACTTTCAAAGTACGCGAAAAATTCGCGTCGTGCAATGACTAAAGATCTCATGCTTGCCCCCCGTCGTTTTGACAAATCTTGCGGAACTCGTGTTCAAGAGAATGACCCTGCGGGCTCAAATTTGCGACCTGCACCTTGTTAGCCACTGCTGCCTCAGCTAACCGCGACACCAATTCAGAGGCATTGCCATTAGCCTTAATCATCGCCTGGCAATTACTGTCGTTCGCGACAATTATCTCGTCTATATGAGCCTCCGCCTGTGAGCAGATAGCCTTGAATACATCAACGGAACAATGCAGTTCGACAGCAATTAATTGCTCGCTCGCTAAACTCGCGATATCTGTATCCATTACCTTAGAGCCATGGTTCATGACGACAACGCGATCGGCGACCGCTTCAATTTCTGGCAACACATGCGAAGTAATTATTACCGTTTTTTCAGCTCCGAGGCTAGTAATCAACTTGCGCATCTCAACCACCTGTAATGGGTCTAAGCCATTCGTCGGTTCGTCAAGCAACAGTACTTGCGGATCGTTAAGCAAGGCCTGCGCCAAACCCACACGTTGACGAAAACCTTTAGAACAATGACCAAGAGGGCGCCAATATACCTGATGTAGTTGAGCTTGCTCTACCACGCGCTCGATGGCGTCCTTCAACTTCGTGCCACTAAGTTTGTGTGCTGCGCCAATAAAATTAAGTGCATCGACCACCCTCATATCTGAATAGAGTGGGTTGTTTTCTGGCAAGTACCCCAACACTTGCTTAACTTCAAGACCTTGCATTTCGCTGTCAAAGCCGCAAATGGATGCGCTTCCTGAATCGGCAGCGAGATAGCCACTTAATATTTTGATGGCTGTTGTTTTACCCGCGCCATTAGGTCCTAAAAAACCCAGAATTTGTCCAGCATAAACGTCAAGGCTGAGACCGCGCAAAGCATGAACATCACCATATTTTTTATGCAGGTCTTTAACTTGCACTACCACTTTTGACTGCACTGACATTATCTTTAGACGTCGTCGCTTGAGAAAGCACTGAGGAAATCTTTGTTACTCTCATAACGGCCAAGACGATCTGCAAGCATCTCCATTGCTTCTCGAGGTCGCAAGCGACTTAGCACGCGGCGCAAAATATTTACTTTACGCAAGGTGCCCGCCGACAGCAATTTTTCTTCTTTACGCGTCGCTGTAGATTCAATGCTAACGGCTGGGAAGACGCGACGATCGGCCAAATGCCGGTCGAGAGTTAATTCCATATTGCCCGTACCCTTGAACTCTTCGAAAATGACTTTATCCATGCGGGAACCCGTGTCAATTAATGCTGTAGCAATAATAGTTAACGAACTACCGCTTTCCGTGTTGCGCGCCGCGCCAAAGAAATGCTTAGGGCGCTGAAAAACCTTCGAGTCTAATCCCCCCGACATGGTGCGTGAGTTATTGCCACCAATAGTATTGTTGAAGGCGCGTGTCATTCGCGTAATGGAGTCAAGAAGTATGACTACTTCTTTACCCGACTCGACTAAACGCTCGGCACGGAATTGCACCAACTCCGAAAGGCGTGTGTGGTTCTCCGGAGATTGATCCATTGTTGAAACGAAAACTTCACCGTTAGTAATATTACGCTTCCAGTAAGTAGCCTCTTCTGGGCGCTCGTCTATCAATAGCACAATCAGGTGAACATCGGGGTACAAGGCCTCCATAGCACTTGCTATATCCATCATAATGGTGGTTTTGCCTGTACGCGGAGGCGCAACTAATAGTGCGCGCTGACCACGCCCGATGGGAGACAGCAAATCAATTACGCGCATAGAAAGCTGACCTTCTTGCGGATGCAAACCCAGCTCGTAATGGAAATCAGGGTCGATGACCGTACGCTTCTTAAAGCTCTTGTTGCGGCGATACTCATTTGGAGTTTGACCATCAATAGTCTCGATTTTATTAATCCGCGCAGACTGATGTCCTGATGAGCAAAAGCCGCTACCCTCGATTAGCGAGCCATTCTTCAAGGCCAAGCGCTTAACCAATTCTTTAGGCAACATCGGATCACTATCCTTAGCCATCAAATCATTTGATGGTTGCCGCAAGAAACCAGTGCCATCTTTTCTAATATCGATAATGCCTGCGCAACTTTGTGATTCTTGTTTGCCACCACCACTATTACGCCTGCCATTTTGCGCTGTAGAATCGCGCGGGCCACGAGCATCGCGGTTGGACTTAGGCTTGCCATCGCGTTGCTGTCGTTGCTCTTCGAGCTGCACCAATGCTTCATTACGACGGCGGCGAGGTCGCCCGCTGCGTGGTTTAGCTTGTGTCCCGTCGTTTTCATCGCTACCTCCGACAGTCTTTGTTGGCTCTCCGGCAGAAGTGTCTGCGGTGGAAGGCGGTAAAGAATTACGGCGGCGTTTGCGACGTCTACGCGGGGAAGGTGATTTTCCCTGGTTTTCTGTCACGATTTCTTAGTAAGGATGTCTCAAAAAATTAAATCAACAACGAAATTAGGCCTAGTTTTGACACCGGCAGCGCTGGATTTTTGTCTGAGACAACTATCAGTATACAGCATTTACCGTCCAAGGTCGACAAATACTCCACCATTTGCCTGCGCTAAATTACTCAAAAAACCACTACTAAAGTTGCCAATAGACAGCGTATGAATGACCACTTTGCGGAAACGGTTAACATCGGCGATTGCCTGCTCAATATCGCGTGTATCAATCAATAAACCGGCAGTAGGCTTGCCATCGGACAAGAAAAACATGGTGTCAGCAGCCAATTCGCTATCGTCGAGCACCCCGCCAGTAACCACAGCACGCTTCTTAGGGTCTATTTGGACGCCCAGCCCAGCCATTAGGCCGCCATAGGAGTTGGTACGCCCCTGCTCGCCTTTGCCAGATTTATCACTTAAGGGCTGCAGTTTACTAACCCATGCCATCGCGCTTTTCTTATTTAACCTATTTGCTTTGACGGGCTTATCGCGCCACGAATAAACATTTGATGCATAGGAGTGAACATTAAATATCACATCGTCACCAAGAGAATCAATGGAGCGCGCGAGTTCTTCGCGCACGATATCGAGTTTCGT
>CAWWAN010000130.1:0-4555 GCA_963934925.1 uncultured bacterium
GGCAAACTGTTCCCTGCTGCGCAAAAAGCCATTGTGGTGCGCGATGCTCTTCAGCAAGAGCTGGCTGGCCTTGGCGGTGAAATAAAGTTCGACCACCAAGTAACCGATGTGAAAAAAATGAACGGCGAGTTCGTTATTGCTTGCGGCAGTGAAGTAGTCACTGCGACAAAACTTATTTTGGCGACAGGCGGGAAATCCGTTCCTAAGACCGGCTCTGATGGCTTCGGCTATGAAATTGCGCGACGCCTCGGGCACAGCAGCCTCGCCAACTACCCCGCCCTCGCACCGCTGACGACCAACGAAAGCTTGCTTACAGAGTTGAGTGGAGTTAGCTTGAGCGTTGAATGGAGCACGTACAAAAATAATAGGCTTTTAGAAAAAGGCATAAACGATTTGCTCTTCACCCACCACGGATTTAGTGGCCCGGCCATTCTTGATGCTAGCCATTGGGTAATCCGCGACAAAGCTGAATTGATAATCAACTTCACTAAGAAAAGTGCTGAGCAATGGCGCGGCTTCATCATTGAGCATCCATCAATCACTACACTGGGCCTAATAAGCGATATCATTCCCCTGCGTTTGGCGAAGGCCATAATCGAAAAAGCCGGGGTTGAGTCAAGTGAGCGCGTGGGTAATCTAACTAAAGATCGGCGCAAGGCTTTGATTGAGGCGATGTGTCATTACAAACTTGATATTACTGGCAACCGCGGCTTAGCTGTCGCCGAAGTTACTGGCGGTGGGGTTCCGCTTGATGAAGTCAATCTCTCGACCTTCGAAAGCCGCAAGACCGAAGGGCTTTATCTCTGCGGTGAAATACTCGATGTGATTGGGCGTATTGGCGGCTATAACTTTTACTGGGCTTTCGTTAGCGCACGCCTTGCCGGAGAATCTACAAAATAACTTTTAGGCTTTGTTGCCAGCGGTCATCCATCGCGAAGTGACCGCCTTTGAAGTATTCGACATGCGCATCGATATTCTGCGCTTTTAATTTTTCGTGGAAGCGGCGTAGTCCCCACTGCAGAGCGAACTCATCTGTTTCGCCGGCGTCTAAAAACAGATGGTCGAGTTGCCGCAAAGCGTCGGCATTATTTTTTTCATCGAGCATGCGCAGCGGATCGTAACTAAGCCATTTGTCAAAAATGTCATGGCGAATTTCTCCGGTCTCCGGAACAACCGGCAAATCAAAACCAAGTTCGGATTCAGCATTCGGCGAGTAACAAGTGGCCATGGCAATGGCTTCGATGCCGGCGTGTTCAGTAAAACCGAACTTTGATAAACCGGGTAACTGTTGGATGAAACTCTCAATTCCTCCGTACTTCGACCAGCAAGTTAACGCGTCGGCGAAGCCGCGAAAGTGCGACATGTCAAAGCCCATGTCTCCAGCATGTGAAGCAGTAGCGCGGAAAAATCCAGGGTTGCGCATGGTCAATGACAAGGCACCGAATCCCCCGCTAGATTTGCCAACAACAACGCGATTGTTTTCGCCGCCACAGTTGTAATGTTTTTCAACAGCCGGAATTACTTCATTAATAACATAATCTTGATAGTTGCCCGTACCGCTTGAATTCACGTACTGCGAACCACCAAGCTTAGTTTCGCAAGCCGGCCACACAAAAACGGCAGGCTTAATTTCTCCGGATTGCATCGCCAGCGCCAAGCGTTCTGGTACAGACGGCTGCCACATCGATGATTTGTTCACTACCTTATGATTAAATCCGGTATATCCAGACAGCATGACCACTAACGGCAAAGAGGAGAAATCTTCGCCCTGCGGCAGCAACATCGGCTGCGAACGTAAGACCGGATCGTCTAGCGGGTTGCCCTGCAGCACGACAGAGTCAACATCGAAGGTGGTTAGGACGGCATCCCCAGCTAAAATGCGGTGGTATTGAAATTGCATATACGTATTTCATTGAAGCGGCGCCCCTTATTCAATAGGCTATAGACATGAAAGCTGTTCGCTGCGCCTTTGTCGTGATTTGTGGTCTTACCGCGAGTTGCCAATCTCCTCAGCCCCAAGAGGCCGAGGGCTTGAATCCCTATGAATACCAACTTGCTGATGGCGAGTATGGTGTAGAGCGCTTGCCCTATGGCGAGAGCTGGCCCGATTTTGCGATTGGCTGGCAGCGGCGTGGAGAACTGATTGAGGCCACGCAACGCTCGATGAATTACTTGACGAAGCCAAGCTCTAAGACTTTCTTCCCGGTCGGGCCAGGCGAGGTGATTACCCACGATTTAATGTCGCGTTCTGTAGCACATTTCAATGAGGTGCTGCATGAAGCTAAATCATCCGAAGATTTCTTGTCACTGCTGCAAAAAGATTTCAACGTTTGGGTAGCACGCGGGCAGTCTTCCACAGGCGACGTTTTCTTCACCGGCTACGGAACGCCGATTCTTGATGGCGCAAAAGAGCGCGGTGGCGAATATCAATTCCCGTTGTATGACGCGCCCGAGGATTTAGTGAAGGCTGACGACGGCCTAATTCTGGGGCGCAAAACCGCAAGCGGGCAAACGGTGCCTTACTACACTTCCGCCGAGCTTCGCGATAACGGCCATCTTAAAGGCCTAGAAATTGTGTGGTTGAAAAATCCATACGACGCCTACATGGCACACGTTCAAGGCAGTGCGGTGATTCGCTACGCCAATGGCGATTTATTCGAAGTCGGTTACGCTGGCAACAACGGTCACGAATACAACAGTGTTGGTTTGGCACTCGTAGCAGAAGGTAAATTCAAAATCGGCGACTTGTCTTTACAAAAACTTCGTGACTACTTTGCAACAAACGAAGGCGAAGCCGCGCGTGTACTACCAAAAAATCCGCGCTTTGTGTTTTTCCAGGGGGCATCTGGGGGTCCTTACGGATGTCTCGGCCAGCCCGTAACCGCAATGCACTCTGTCGCAACCGATAAAGACATCTTCCCACGCGCTGCCGTGGTTTATGTTGAAGCGCGCTTGCCAGAGATGGACGAAGATAACAAGCTCGTCCAGCGCCCCGTTCGCTTCTTTGCTCTAGACCAAGATCGCGGCGGCGCAATTCGCTCGGCCGGCCGTTGTGATATTTATATGGGCCTCGGCGATGATGCCATGGCACGCGCGGGCCACGTTCAAGCGCGCGGACGTATGTATTACTTATTTCTTAAAAATTAAGTTACTTTACGGCAGCTCTGAGTGAATACGGTAGCGATACCAGCTAGGCAAAGATCTAACAATCTTCTGCAGGGCCATCGCTTCTAGACTATACTTTTAAGATGTTCGCTTTCCCCTCCAAACTGCGTAGATTAGCCCTTTCCGCTGTAGCCACCCTATTTCTTGCGACGCAGAGCTTCGCGACTTGGTCGATTATTGTGGTAAATACCAAGACCCAAGAAATAATCGTCGCCTCTGCTACCTGCGTAGAAGCCATTAATCTACGCGCCGTATTAACCATGTTAGAGGCACAGGCCGGCGGTGGGTGCGCGCAATCCATAGGCGCCACCATTATTATGCGTCAAGACGCAACCGAAATGTTTGCCATGGGTGTACCGCCAGAAGAAATACTGCTGGCCCTATCGGCTTACGACAACTTGCATGAACTGCGCCAATATGGCTTCGTCGATATGGCTGGCCGCGCCGCCACCTTTACCGGAGCACAATGTGGCGATTGGGCTGGCGGCCTCACGGGCACCAGTGGCGATTTGGTTTACGCAATTCAAGGAAACGTATTAACAGGTCAGCCCGTTATAGACGCAGCAGAGCAAGCATTGATAAGCACGCCTGGCGACATGGCTCAGCGCGTCATGGCTGCCATGGAAGCTGCACGCGACATGGGTGGCGACGGGCGCTGTTCATGCGATAACACTTTCCCAACATCGTGCGGATCTCCTCCAGCAACATTTACTAAAAGCGCGCACGTTGGCTTCCTTATTTCAGCGCGACCCGGAGACCATCCTTACTGCGATAACTTTGCTTGCGCTAAAGGTGATTTATATTTTGCGATAAACAAGGCTAGCCTAACTGCCGCCGACCCAGATCCTGTCGACGAGATGCGTATTAAGTTTGATTCGCTACGCCTAGCTTTAATAGGACGCCCCGACGCGTACCTTTCATCGGTTCATTCCTATACTAATAATGTTAGTGCCGATTCCAGCGCGCCGGTTTCATTTGTCTTGGACTTGTCAGATGTTGATGGGAACATGCTGACGGCTGGCGGCGCCACCATCACCCTAGACCACACGACGCGCTCTGCTGGACTCGGCACATTGCATCAAGTCACGGATCACAATGACGGCACATATACCGTCGAAGTAATGCCTGGTGCGGTAACAGGCGTTGACGAATTACTGTTCACCATTGATGACGGGATACGCCCGGTAACTTTATGGCCGCCAACGATATTGGCTCATGAACAACCGCTAGCTCCACTTCGAGAACAGCAATCACTTCCTGGACTACAAAACATCAATGTTACTTTTGCTCGATTGAGCGAAGACGGACTCACTGCTTACGTAGTTGGCGATGGCGGCACTGGCCTCAAGTTTATTCAACTAGCGCGACCGGATTGGCAAAGCGGCTTCAC
>CAWWAN010000131.1:0-4532 GCA_963934925.1 uncultured bacterium
ACTTCTTGACCTGCCTGTGACAAGCTTCGCGCCTCAAGCGCAGACATGCCAACGAACTCTGAAATGTCGGCACCTGCGACAAAAGCTTTATCGCCCGCACCGGTAATTACAATCGCCTTAACATCTTCGTATTCGAATAACTCAGGAAGTCCTTCGCTAAGTTCGCTAAGCATCTCGGCGTTCAAAGCATTCAATGCCTTTTCGCGCGAAATAGTCAGCCATGCAATACCGTTATCGTCTACCTCAAGCTCTAAGCATTTGTAAGTGTCGTCGCTCATGATTAACCCTCGGTGCGAACAACCATGCTTTCAATAACACATGCTTGCTTTGGCTTATCGCCAGGGAAAGTTTCTTCAGCAGCGACAGCGTCAAGCGCATCTTCGCCAGCAATCAACTTACCAAAAGCAGCGTATTGGTTATCTAGAAATTCAGCATCGCCGTGGCACACGAAGAATTGGCAAGAAGCCGAATCGACATTTTGCGAACGCGCCATTGACAGCACGCCACGCTTATGCGAGTACTCTTTATTGTCAGTGAACTCACCTTTAATGTTGCCCTTAGGGCCTGAACCCGTACCGGTGCCTTCAGGGCATCCGCCTTGAATCATGAAGCCTGGAATTACGCGGTGAAAAGTTTTACCGTTGTAAAAGCCCTCTTTAACGTAGTTCAAAAAGTTTTCTACTGTTCCGGGAGCGATGTGTGGCCAAAACTCGAAAGTCATAGTGCCGACGGTGTTGCCATTGACTGAGACAGTCATGTCAACTAATGTTTGTGTGGTTGATGTCATTATTATTACTCGTAACGTTTGATGATGTGCCAGCCAAATGGGCTGTCTATTTTATCGAAGTTTGAAATGCCGATCTCACCGACTTCCAAGCTGAATCCAATGTTGCCGAAGCCCGGAACCATTTGTCCGCGCGGAAGCCATTGAATCTCTGACAAACGCGCACGCAATCCTTTTGCCGCTTCTTCGAATTCAGCCTTAGCCTGCTCCATGGTGATTTCTTTGGACTCAACGCGCGCCATCAATGCCGTTTGTAAAGCCATGGCCTCTTTCTGAATTTCCGCAGACTTAGCATCGGCTTCGTCATTATGGCGACCCGTATTAAGCATTGCGTATTTCCCTTTTGGACTAGTGTCTTTGCCGCCGGGGTCGTCCGTAAACTCTATAACCAAGCTGTCGAAATCTTCACCGGCCTTAGCGCGCTTAAGTATTTCAGCAGCAAGAGCCTCGGCCTCTTCTTGAGTACGCGTCGCCGTAGTGCGTGTACCCGCGAAGGAAATCAGAATATGCTGAATGCGAATCTGCTCTGGCTCGTCACCAATATCTGCCATTGGGCGGGCGATTACTTCATCGAACTGTGGCACTGTCCCCTCAACAACGCGACAAGTCTTAACCATAGCTTCTTGAGTTGGGTTGGACGGCTCGCCACTCATGGGATTGGCTGTACACTTAATGCTGGCAATTTGCTCAAGCACCGCAACGCCATTAACCATGATTCCGAATGACGAGTAACTGTTATCTAGGTTTTTCACGGATGGATTGTATGAATCCGTAATCACGAAATACTGCGAAGAAGCAGAATTGGGATCGCCGCCCCGAGCCATTGACAATACACCATAACGGTGGGCGCGAGATTTCTCGCTAGAGAACTCAGCCTGAATATTACCGTGGACCCCTTTGCCAGCACCGGTGTTATCAGGTGAACCACCTTGAATCATGAAGTCGCGTAAAATGCGGTGATACTTACGGTTGTCGTACAAGCCTTCATCAGCGTAACGTAAAAAATTACGTACGTGAATCGGTGCAGCAGCAGCCCATAATTCGAAAGTCATAGTACCGATAGATGCGCCATCAATTTCACAATCCATTTCGATGTAGTAATTGCTAAGTTGCTCGTCACTAACGATAGTCGGGTCTTCGAAGTGGTGCGAGCCACTAGTGGCTTGAACTGCGGCAACAGGTGCGGCAGCCGCTTCTTGCATACTAGGTGTTTCCTCAACAGTTGATAATGCAATCGGGGGCGAGGGGTTGTTATCGCCACAAGCTGCTAACAGTAGCGGGGAAATAATAAGGGTTAAGATTTTCATTTTATTAATTTAAATGCGCCAGTGATACCAAGACCACCGCTAACACAGAGTGAAGCAAGACCCATGTCGGTCTTGCGGCGTTGCATCTCGTGCAACAAAGTAACTACGATGCGCGCACCAGTACATCCTATCGGATGACCCAGGGCAATCGCACCACCATTTACGTTTAGCAACGACCTATCGATAGGCATTTCTTGCAAACAAGCCAAAGCTTGAGCAGCAAAGGCTTCATTGAGCTCGAACAAGCCAAAGTCATCAAATGACCAGCCATTACGTTCGAACAATTGCGCCGTCGCCGGCACTGGGCCAAGACCCATCCGTTTAGGATCGGTACCAGCAGTTTGGCTATCTAAGAACTCAGCAAGCGGAGTAATACCACGGCGCTCAGCCTCATCAGCCGACATCAATACCAACGCCGCAGCGCCATCGGTAATACCCGAAGCATTGCCCGGAGTTACCGTGCCATTCTCTTCCGCAAACACGCCTGGTAATTTAGCTAAACCTTCAAGAGTGGTTTGTGGACGCATATGCTCGTCGCGGTCAACCACCACATCGCCCTTGCGTGACTTAACCGTCACCGGCGCAATCTGTGAATCAAAGTGGCCATTAGCCCAAGCCAGCCCGGCTTTCTTTTGAGAATCTAAAGCAAACTCATCTTGTTCAGTGCGCGTTATATTGCACTCAGTAGCCAACAACTCGGCAGTCGCGCCCATCAACATATCCGAGAGTGGGCACAAAAATCCGTCGCGGTACATGCTGTCAATAATTTTAGCGTGCCCCAAACGGTAACCATCGCGCATGCGATCTAGCATGTGTGGCACCATTGACATGTTTTCCATTCCTCCAGCCACAGCTATCTTGGCGCGGCCAAGGCGTATGTCATCCGCAGCCTGCTGAAGAGTCTTCAGTCCAGAAGCACAAGCCATGTTTGTTGTAAATGCTGTTGAGCGCTCTGGTATGCCACTATTCCAAGCCACCTGCCGCGCCGGGTTTGGACGCGCTCCGGCCTGGCGAGCCATTCCCAAAATCACGGTATCTACATCTTCTGGCGATAATCCCGCTTGCGACAATGCATGTTTCGTCGCAAATACAGCCAACTCCGTGGCCGGCACGTTATTAAAACTGCCGCCGAAGCGCCCGATTGGCGTGCGAACAGCGCTGACTATGACAATAGGTGATTCTGACATTTTGGCTTAACATGATACCTAAACCATTCCAACAGAGAGTAAAATATTCGCCTCTCAGGGCAAGACTGCCTTTAGGACAATGAGTCAAGCATCACAAAATCCATCACTTGCGCAACAGCTAGAACACCGGTTCGGCCTGCGCAGCCTCGAATACCGCCACAATCTAAGTAAAGAGGAGCTTTTTCACGAAGCCATTGCTAATGACCGTGGCCGTGTCAGCCTCGACGGCGACGACAACGCACAAAAAGCCTTCCCTACTAAGCTTGGTGTGAATGGCCCTTTAGTCTACTACACTGACCCGACTTGCACCGGGCGTCCAGTCAATGACACCTTTGGCGTGGCATGGCCAGAACTAGATGAAAAAGTTTGGTGGAAGCCAGACTTTCAGAAATTTAATCCTGAGAAATTCGAGGCTCTAACAGCACGTGTAGTTGAACACCTTAACCAGCGTGGCAAACACCTTTACGTTAAAGATGTTTACGCTGGCGCCGATCCTTCGTACGCACGTCCATACCGATTAGTTTCAGAATACGCCTCCCATAGTTTCTTCTGTCACAACATGTTCATGCACGGCATCGAAGGCGTAAGCGACGAAGACGCAAAACGCTGGACCATGCTCAACGTACCGTCGTTCCATTGCGACCCTGAACGCGATGGCACAGTTGGCACACGCCTCGCTTGCCTCGACTTTAAAAACAAAGTTGTACTAGTGCTTGGCCGCGCAGATTACTGCGGTGTAGTAAAAAAATCAATGTTTACAGTCATGAACTACCTCCTCCCTGAAATGGGCGATATGGGCATGCACTGTTCAGCAAACGTTGGCCCTGATGGTGACGGCGCAATCCTATTCGGCCTCTCTGGCACAGGCAAAACCACTCTTTCAGCAGATGCCAACCGTCAGCTAATCGGCGACGACGAGCACGCATGGACCGGTATCGGCGTGTCAAATCTCGAAGGTGGTTGTTACGCCAAGTTGATTGATCTCAACAAAGAAGACGAGCCAGTCATTGCAGCTGCAATGTCAATGCCGGGTACTATCATTGAAAACGTGCCGCCATTACCTGGTAAGGAAATGAGCGAATGCGATCCACAAGAACTCGATTTAACGGACAAGTCCGTCACTGAAAACACTCGCTTCTCTTACCCGCTAGAAGCAAATCCAAATGTTGCTGAGGGTGCAAAGGGGCCGCATCCGCAAACTATCGTGTTGCTGACTGCCGATGCTTTCGGAGTGCTACCACCGGTTTCGATTCT
>CAWWAN010000132.1:0-4446 GCA_963934925.1 uncultured bacterium
ATGCCGAAGAGGGCGAGGACAAGCTAGATGCACAGGCTAAAAAAGATAATGTCGACCCTTGGGAAATTGTCGAAAGAATCAGTGAACAATTTTTTGCTGACTTGAAAGAGTTAGGCATTCAGCCAGCACACGCTTATCCACGGGCAACCGACTATATCGACGAGATGCTCGAAATGATTGAGGTACTGATTGATAAAGGCAATGCCTATAAAGTGGGTTCAAATGTCTACTTCGATGTGCATAGTTTTGAGAAATACGGCGAACTGTCGGGCAACAATATCGCCGAGCTAGAAGCTGGCGCGCGTCTTGAAATTAATAAGGAAAAGCGCCATCCTGCAGATTTCGCTCTCTGGAAAACAGATGAGAAGCATTTAATGAAGTGGGATACGGTCTTCGGCGCGAATGGCTTCCCCGGATGGCACATCGAGTGCTCAGCAATGTCGCGTAAATTCTTGGGCGATCACTTCGACATTCATACTGGTGGCGAAGATAATGTTTTCCCTCATCACGAATGTGAAATAGCGCAGAGCGAGTCCGCGCACAATGGAGAGTTCGTCAACTACTGGCTGCACACTAAATTTTTACAAGTAGATGGCGGCAAAATGTCTAAGTCACTAGGCAATGTTTACAGTCTCGACGATCTCGGCACGCATGGCTATTGCGCTCTCGATTTCAGGTTTTTAATGATGCGCGGCCACTATCGTTCGTCGCTGAACTTTACCTTTGAAGCTCTTCAAGGAGCTGCGGAGGCGCGTAAAAGCTTATGTGGCTTTATCAGTCGACTACAGTCCGCGGCAGGCGATGCCGTTGCCGATGCCAGCCAATGTGATGCTTTGAGGACAGCACAGCAAGATTTCATGACGTCCCTGTGCGATGACTTGAACACTTCAGCCGCGATTGCTGCAGTGTTTACTTTACGTGGAGAGTTTATGAAAGGCGAGTTCAGCCCAGCACATTCAGCTGCTGCCCTTGAGTTCATGCTCAACTCAGTGCAACCGGTTTTCGGCGACCTTAATGACGAAGCCTCTGTCGGTGATGGAATGAGCGATGCCGACGTCGATAACCTCATCGCGCAGCGCACTCAAGCGCGCGCTGATAAAGATTGGTCGAAGGCCGATGAAGTTCGCGATCAACTAAGCGCAGCGGGTATCGTTGTTGAAGATACCGCCGACGGTATTAAGTGGCATCGCGCTTTGTCTTAATATTTAAGCGCTTCGCTAAATTCTTTTTCATGCGTGGCGAGCGAGACTCTTCGGTAGGGCGCACGTCTTCCAAAGGCGGCGGTGGATTCTCTAACCACTCGGCATAAATTTCTTCCCAGCCAAGGCCGCCGAGTTGTGCATACCAGTGGCGGCGCAATGCATTACGCTCGTTATCAGACATTGCACCAATGATGCTTTGGTCTGCATCGATGACGCGTTGCAGAATCATACCGGTAGCAACTCCAAGATTAAAGGATTCGGTAAAGCCATACATCGGCAAGTAAATCAAGCGATCAGCTAAGTCACGCATCTCGTCGCTGATGCCATCGGCTTCGCGACCCATGACCACCGCCAATTTAGATGGTACCGCTGGCATCGTATTTGGAGTAGCTGCAATTGCTCCGGCATCTAAATCGGTAGCCCATATCTCGTAGTTCTTGTCGCGCAACTCTGCAACGCATTCTCTGGTAGTTGAAAACTCATGAACCTCAATCCATGAATGGGCACCAGAGCTAACTGTTGATTTATGCTGACTTGAGATGTCGTCGTCTTGCGCAATCACGTAAACATGCTGAATACCCAGCAACTCAGCAGTACGCAGCATAGCGGCTAGATTATGCGTGTCAACACAGGATTCACTAACCAGCACTAAGCGCGAAGTACGCTTTAGTAATACAGCCTCTGCGCGGCGAAGGCGACGGGGAGCGTTATTGATCATCCGACTTTTCTGGATCGGAATCACTGCTAATATTCAGCTCGGCTAATATTTCGTTAATCTTGTTCGCATGCTCAAGCCCGCGATCGAAGGCAAACTTAAGTGATGGGGCAGAGCGGATATCAATATCGCGCGCTACAGCACGGCGAATAAATCCATTAGCATGCTCGAACATATGCTCGACCTTAGAGCGGTCTTTCAACTCGAGGACGGTCCATTTGACAGTTGCAACCGTTAAATCACTCGTGATGTCAACCGAGGTGACTGTCACAAAACTAGCGCGCGGATCTTTGATGTCGTGAGTTAACAATTCAGCAACTTTACGCTGGATGCGTGCACAGATTTGTTGTTGACGTCGTTGAGATGCCATTAAGCTTACTCTTTTACCGCCGCAGCTTTTTCTTCAGCCGCCGCAACCTCTTTTAGAGAACGGGCGACTTCTTTGATTTCTATAACTTCAATCAAATCTCCAGCTTGGTAATCGTCGAATCCGTGGATCGTCATACCACACTCGTTGCCATCGGCAACTTCGCGCACATCGTCTTTGAAGTGACGCAGTGAGCTAAGGTAACCCTCGACAAGCTGCTTGCCATCGCGAGTAAGCTTTGCGTAGCAAGCTCTTTTAACTAAGCCGCTGAGAACCTTACAACCAGCAATGGTTCCCCAGCGTGAAGAGCGGAAGACTTCGAGAATCTCGACGCGTCCTACTGTTTCTTGCACGGTATCAGGAGCCAACATGCCTTCGATTACTTCGGTAATATCTTCAAGTAATTCGTAAACGACATCGTAGCCACGAATTTCAACATGGACGCGTTCAGCGTGCTTCTTAGCTTTGCCTTCAGCCTTAGCGTTAAAGCCAATTACCATGGCCTCAGCTGTTTCTGCCAAGGTGATGTCGGTGTCGGTAATCGAGCCAACTGCAGCGCTGATCACATCAACAATGACTTCCTCGGTGCTTAGAGCTTTGAGGGAATCGCGCAACACTTCGAGAGAGCCTTGAACATCGGCCTTAAGCACTAAGCGCAAACGCTGTGCATTAGACTCGTCGATTTTATCAAACAGGTTAGCCAGTGTTACGCCAGCGCCTTCTCCGCGATCTTCGGCCTTCTTGACTTCGGCGCGTTTTTCTGCAACTCGTTTGGCGTCCTTCATGTTGTTGACAACATAGAAAGTTTCGCCAACGGGAGGGAATTCGTCGAGACCAAGAATGTCGACAGGTGTACCAGGACCAACCTCTTGAATAGGCTTGCCGTTGTGGTCGAACATCAGGCGAACGTTGCCGAAAGCATGGCCAACTAAAACGGTTTGCTTAACTTTAAGAGTGCCGTCTTGTACTAAGACTGAAGCAACCTTGCCTTTCCCTTTTTCAAGCTTAGATTCGATGACGATACCAAGAGCGTCACCTTTAGCGTGCGCTTTAAGGTCAAGTATCTCTGCCTCAAGTAGTACGCGCTCAAGCAATGCGTCAATACCGGTTTTATGTAGTGCAGAAACTTCGACCATGCCGACGTCGCCACCCCATTCTTCAGCCTGAAGGCCGATGCCAGAAAGTTGCGATTTGACTTGTTCGACGTTGGCGCCAGGAGCATCAATCTTATTGATGGCAACTACGATAGGAGTACCTGCCGCTTTAGCGTGCGCAGCAGCTTCTTCTGTTTGTGGCATAACGCCATCGTCAGCAGCCACTACCAAAATAGCAATATCAGTAGCAGTAGCGCCGCGCTTGCGCATTTCAGAAAATGCAGCGTGACCAGGAGTATCAAGAATGGTTACCTTGCGACCATCATTAAGTTCGGCCATGTATGCGCCAACGTGCTGAGTGATACCACCCGCTTCTTTGTTGGCAACACGCGTTGAGCGAATCGCATCAATTAGGGATGTCTTGCCGTGGTCAACGTGACCCATGAATGCCAACACCGGAGGACGGGTTGCCATTGAATCTTCGTCGACTGCATGGCGCGCCGCCATGATGTCTTCCATTAATCCTTTCTCGATATCCGTCTTTTCTTTGATCCGCACCTCGATGCCAAACTCGTCGGCCACCAATTCGATGGTGTCTACGTCGAGAATAGTATTGATGCTAACCATCATGTCTAATGATATTAGAGAGTGCATAACACGGTTGACGCTAATGCCCGTCGCTGCCGAGAACGACTTGAGAGTAACCGGTGCCTCTAGAACAACTTCACCTTTACGGTCGACCGTTGATCTGCCTTTCTTATGAACATTGCCTTTGCGACGATCGCGTAAGCGTTCGCGGGCCTTAGCCTTCATGTCGCGGCGGCGAGATTGCTCGCGGTCGCGGCGGTCAGTGAAGGTTTGTCCGCCAGAGCGGTTGCGATCTTCTTGTTGCTTTTTGATTAAGCCAAGAGCTGCGAGGTCAATGATGCCAACTCGAGTGGCCGAACTCTTTCCGGGTTTAGGGGTAGGGCCTTTCTGCGCCGCAGGTTTAGGTTCGGGAGCCTCCTCGGGCGGTGCTTCAGTGACATCTTCTATTTCCACTTTCTCAGCTATCTCAGCAGTTTCAGC
>CAWWAN010000133.1:0-4308 GCA_963934925.1 uncultured bacterium
ATAACTCCTTTGGTGAAAAGGGCTTATGCGGTGAAATTGACGATAAATAATCACAGCTGAGTTAAAGCTAAAGGCCGGAAATGGCCGATATATAGCTACTCAGCGATGAAATTACTCAACACCGACAGCTTACTCAAGAAAACTGCCCTATGGGCGGTGATTCTCGTACTTGGCACCGCCATGCTTTCATGGCGCCAATGGACGACTGCGCGCCAACAAATTGAGCCCTTGCAGGCCAATGAGATTTCGCAAGTTTACTCAGAGTTCTGGAATGGCCAGCAAGACTCTTGGGCTGAAGATGTGGCGCGAATCGCTAACCGTATTCAATCCGAATCGACTAACTCTGAACTGCTAAGCGCATACGGCATTGGCAACGTTATCTGGACGGACGCTGCAGGGGTAGTTTCTCAGACGCGCGAGTTAGCGCCGCGCTTAATGTCATCCCTGCTTTATTTGAATAGCAGTCTGCCCATTTATGATATCGATGCGCCAGGCATAAAAACGGATTCTGCTGGTTTCCCGGTTTGGGTTAGCCCGCGGACTAATGGCAAGGGCGAATTAAGCGGATGGATTGCCGTCCTCGCGGATCGTGATGCGATGCTGAGCGAATTTGAAAGGCGTATCGGTTCGCCGATAGTCATAGAAACTGTTGAAGGCCAGTATTTGTCTCCGGCGGTCGATGAGTTACGCCGCTTTCATAAACTGCAGAAGGGAACTTCAGATTTGCAGTTTGATAATCGCACTGAAACCTATTCGCGGTTGTTTTCTTTTTATGGTGCGCGGGGTTTGCAGGTGCACGTAATTAGCGATCGTACTGAAGAGGCGCTGGCTTTGGCGGCGAGTACCAACATGTATTTGTTAACGCTAGGTGTGCTTAGCTCAATAGCATTACTCTTGGGCCTTTTCTCCATTGGAGGCCGCCTGAATAAGATGCGCCACTTTGCTGCTCGTCTCGAGGATTCTATTGAAACAGCAAACTACAACGCTGACTTCACGATTAGTGGCCATGATGAAATTGCTCATCTTGCTGCGTCGTTTACGCGAATGAATGAAAAGATTCGTTCGCAAGTAGAGCAATTGCAGGAGGCAAGTGATAACGAGCGCATTGCTAATCAGTCAAAAAGTGAGTTTCTAGCAAACATGAGCCATGAAATTCGCACTCCGATGAATGGCATTATGGGGATGAGTGATTTATTGCTTGAATCAAGGCTAGACAGCGAACAACGTGATTTCGTCGAAACGATTAATCGCTCTGCTCAGGCGTTAATGGTTATTATTAACGACGTCCTTGATTTTTCTAAAATCGAATCCGGTAAAATAGAACTAGAATCCATTGATTTCGATTTACATGAAGTGGTTGAAGACACCGCCTCGTCATTGGCTGCGAATGCTTCTTCCAAAGGCCTCGAGTTGTTAGTTGATATCTCGCGTACAGTTTCACAACGCGTAGTAGGTGATCCTGGTCGCTTGCGACAGGTGCTATCCAACTTGATTGGCAACGCGATTAAATTCACGGAGCACGGCGAAATCGTGGTCCGAGTCTCGCCTAGTTTTGGCGGTAAGGTGCGCTTCGAAGTCATTGATAGTGGCATTGGCATCGACAAAGAGACCCAGGACAAATTGTTTACGGCCTTCACTCAGGCTGACGCCTCGACAACGCGCCGCTTCGGCGGGACAGGCCTAGGACTTAGTATTTCCCGCCAGTTGACAGAGTTGATGGGTGGCGAAATTGGGATTGAGTCAACATTGGGTGAAGGATCGATGTTCTGGTTTACAATCGTGCTAGAGAAAACGTCAAGCAATAGCGAAATAAGCGCCGATATCCGCTTAGATGGATTAAATATTCTGTGCGTTGACGATAATGATACTAATCTAAAAGTACTCGCAAAGCAACTCAGCGCTGCGGGGGCCGTAGTTTTCACAGCATCATCGGCAGCACTTGCGGACGATATCCTTAGTAGCGAAAAAGTTCACCGCTTGCTGGTTGATTACCAGATGCCTACTGAGGATGGTGTTCAGTTCGCACGACGTTTGCGCGAAAGCGAACGGCACCGTGGTTTGAAAATGGTTCTGATATCGTCGGTTTGTGATCGTTCGCAGTATCCGAGCGACACCAATGAAGTCGTTGACGCTTCTCTTATTAAACCGGTGCGTGGTGCCCAGCTTATTGCTTCGTTGTTTGAAGAGCGTGTCGCTGATTTAGACATAGCGGATTTGCTCGCAGATGTTGAGGAGGCGATGGGTGCTGAACAGTCTGGTTTCATGCAGGGCATCAATGTGTTGCTTGCGGAGGACAATGCTGTAAACCAAAAAGTTGCATTGAAAATGCTTAGCGCGCTTGGCTGCAATGTCGACGTGGTCGAAAATGGTGTTGAAGCCGCCGCCGCTGCTCAGAAAGGTAACTACGACATTGTGTTTATGGATTGCCAAATGCCAGACCTCGATGGTTATGGCGCAACCCGTCAAATTCGTAATCACGAAGCAGGGCGTAAACGTGTGCCCGTAGTGGCGATGACCGCGAACGTAATGCAAGGCGATCGCGAAAAATGCATAGCAGCTGGCATGGATGACTACGTATCCAAGCCGGTTATGAGAAAGGAGTTAGCGGCTATTGTCAGTAAGTGGCGGAGTAGCTAAACTTCTCGCCATGAAGTACCTTTCTGCCTTAATCCTCTTACTTTTTTCCGCTTGCTCACAGCCGGAGCCCGAAGAAAACGTCCTACGCTTCACAGCAATTCCTGACACCAATTCCTCTGAGCTCGAGGCTAAGTTTAAGCCTGTAGCGGCATACTTGTCCAAAGAGTTGGGCGTGAAAGTTGAATATGTCCCTACTGCTGATTACAGTGCCTCAGTTGAGATGTTTAAAAACGGCGATGTCCAGTTTGCGTGGTTTGGCGGTGTGTCCGGTGTCCAAGCGCGCGATGCAGTGGAAGGTTCGCAAGCAATCGCGCAGGGTGTTGAAGACCCAAAATTTAAATCGTACTTCGTGGCACACGAATCAACCGGCATCAATCTTAGCGAGAGTTTTCCTAAATCACTAAAGGGCTTAAGTTTCACGTTCGGTTCTTCACAGTCAACCTCGGGGCGCTTAATGCCAGAACACTTTGTGACAGACCGCACTGGCCAGAAGCCATCAGACTTTTTTGGCAATGAGAACAGCTTTTCTGGCTCTCATGATAAAACGGCCAAGCTTGTTGAGGCCGGAACTTTTCAGGCTGGTGCACTGAACTATATGACCTACGACCGCATGGTTGCTGATGGTGACCTCGACCCAGAAGTTTGTAAAGTCGTATGGGTGACCCCAACTTACCCTGACTACAACTGGACGGCGCACGGCTCTCTGGACCCAACCTTGGTCACGAAATTGCAGCAAGTATTGCTCGAGATGAAAGATCCCGCGTTGTTGAAGGCCATCGATCGTCCAAATGGCTTGATTAAGGCGACTAACGCAGATTTCGCGCCAGTGCACGAGCTTGTTGTCCAACTCGGTTTCTTGTAAGACGTTACACTGTCGGCGTGACTGATCTCGCTATCGACTTGCAGCATGCTAATCTTTACCTAGACGGTAAACAGATTTTGCATGACATTACTTTGCAAGTGCAGCATGGCGAATGCATTGCTTTGCTCGGGCCGAGTGGGTCGGGCAAAACCTCGTTGCTGCGTATGTTAAATGGCGTGATTGGCGATGATTTGAAAAGCGCCGAGCAACGATCTCATATCGGGTTTGTGCATCAAGACCACTCGCTGGTACCGAATGTGCGTGTATCGAATAATGTATTGATGGGCAGGTTGGGGTCATTAAGTTTTTGGCAATCTTTAAAGATGCAATTGCGTCCTGGTAAAAAAGAGTTAGCGGCAGTGCATGCGATTCTAGAACGTGTTGGTATCGCTGATAAACTGTTCGAACGAACGGACTCGCTTTCAGGTGGCGAGCAGCAGCGCGTGGCTTTGGCGAGAGCTCTTTACCAAGAACCGCAAATGTTATTGGCTGACGAACCGGTGGCGTCTTTAGATGCGAGCCGTGCGCGCAAAATAATCGAAGTGCTACACGCAACGGCCCATGAAGAGAACTGGACTTTCGTCGTGTCTTTACATGACGAGACGTTGGCTAGCGAATTTTTCCCGCGCATCGTGAGACTCGAAGGCGGACGTATTGTTAGTGACGGCGCCTATGTCTAATCGCGCTCGGATTTTGCTTAGTATTGCCATTACTTCATTGGCCGCATATTTGCATTTAGGCATTTCGGTGAGAGATCTTTTCCCGCGTGGCAACGGTATAGAGATTGTGCAGCAGTTTGCTGCCGCGGC
>CAWWAN010000134.1:0-4308 GCA_963934925.1 uncultured bacterium
TCGACATTATCTTTTTTAGCCTGTGCATCTAGCTTGTCCTCGCCCTCTTCGGCATCAGCAAGTAAATGGCCGACGTCGGTCAAGTTCATGATTTGCTTGACCTCGTAACCCAGCACCTCGAACACTCGGCGCAATAAATCTGCAAACAAGAACGCACGGTAGTTACCAATATGCGGGCGCTGGTAGACCGTCGGACCACAATGGTACATGCCTACTTTGCCCTCTTCTAAAGGGACAAACACGCGCTTTTGACGCGCTCGCGTATCGTAAAGGTGCAATTTCACAGTTTATATCTTAGCCGTTCAGGCCCTCGTGCAACACCGCAATCGCGGACGGCATCTGCCCCGCGTGCTTAACGAAGAATCTCTCAAAACGCTTCAAGCGCGCCGTGCGTTCTTTAGCATTTAATGCCCTGCCGAGCATCTTCGCACCGGCCAAATCGATCACCCACGCTTGTTGTGTTTCGGCAACCCACAACATGTTGCCGGGATGTAAATCGGAAGCGTAGTATCCAGCCTCAAACAACCTGGACAAACACTCGCCCGCTGCGCGCATCGCGTGCGCGTCGTCGCGCGCATCGAATAGAGTTACTGCACCCGCAACTTCGGCGGTGACTAGATGTTGGTTCCAGCACAAACCATCGCGCACTGCGGCAGCAAGTAACACTTGCGGAGTGTTAATGCGCAGCGCATCTAGGCGTGCTGCGACATCCATTTCACTGCGCAAGCGCTGGCTGCCAGCATAACGCGCGCCAAAGATTCCACCGAACAGGCCGCCATGGCGATTGGTACGCCACACACCTGCGACGCCATCAAGATTGACAGCAGGGGTCACAGCACGACCGCGGCCAACATCACGACCCGCCGCGGCCTTAGCAATGTTCAATAACTCAATCACACGCTCACCTGTGGTCACTTCTCCAAAAACACTATGCACTGCCGCAGAGGAATACATCCATAGCTGCTTGGTGCTTAGAGTTCGCGGGGCGCTGACTGACTCAACCATCTGCGTATGGTATCTTAGCGGGCAATGGACGTCTCGAGTCTCTCTGCACTACCGCCCAACCCACGTATTTTAGTGGTTCGCCTTTCTGCGATTGGCGATTTGGTGTTTGCGTTGCCGGCGGTCAAGGCACTAAAAGATGCGCGACCTGACGCCACAATCGACTGGCTGGTCGAAGACAAACATGCGGCGTTGTTGCGAAGTTGCCCTTTCCTGAACGAGGTCGTAATTTATCCGCGCAGCACACTCACGCCATTCTCGCTGTTTGCGCATTTGAAATCTCTGCGTGCGCGCGGCGACTACCATCTAATCTTTGATTTTCAGTCAAACTCGAAATCGGCAATGCAATTACTCGCTCTAAAGTCAAAACACAAGTTTGGCTTTGCGCGAGGCACTGCCAAAGAAGGTGCGCACTTATTTCACAATCACCACGTCAGTATTACACCGCGAATGCATCGAGCACAACGCGATGCCGAATTGGTGAGAGCCGCCTACAGCGAAGTGATTCTTCCGCAGAGCGTCAAATGGGAAACCGATGTAAACGTCGACGGCAGCGGCTTAACCTTATTGCACACGACCACAACTGAATATGGCCGCGATAAAGACTGGGGAGCCGAAAACTGGGTGGCGCTTGCCCGTGGACTCACAACTGCTGGGCACGATGTAGCCTTACTGCACACCCCTGCCGACCTAGCGTATGTGCAAAAAATAGCCGACGCGGCAAAGGTTGACTTGGCGCCATCCACGCCTAGCCTTGAACATTTAATGTCGCTGTTAGATCATTCGAAACTATTAGTCAGTACCGATTCTGGACCCGCCCATATCGCGGCTTTACGCGGCAACGATGTGGTATGTTTATTTGGCGCCACCGATCCGCAGGTATACGCGCCTCCTGGGGGAGATAACGTGCAAGTCCTCTATGGTGGCGACAGCAATACTGCGCCACCTAAAAGGCAACGCAATCGCCAATCTTTGTTGATGACAAAAATTGCTGTCGACGAAGTGATCGCTAAGTGCTCTATTTAAAAGCGCACATCGAAAGGTAATCGCGCCTTTATGCCAGGCTCAAAAAGCGAGGGTGGCATGCTGTAAATAAGCTCACTTATTGCCGACGGTACTTTCACAACCGGATAATCTTCAGCAGCCAGTAATTCGGCCAGTGTGGTCTCGAAATCGTCAAGCACGGGTTCGCGATAACTCACAGCAATATCTTCTATGCCAGCCAACTCGGCTGCCAAAGCAATCGCAGTATCTAAGCCACCAAGTACATCAACCAATCCTAACTCCAAAGCTTGGGCGCCTGTCCATACTCGACCTTGAGCAATTTCGTGAACGGCATCGCGCTCGAGACCCCTACCAGAAGTGACTCGATCCAAGAAATCTTCGTACACCCTATCTACAAATTTCTGGAACAACGCCAATTCGTCAGCAGATTTACTACGCGAAAGACCAAAGCCGTCAGCATACTTGCCCGTTTTAACCAGCTGCACATTGACTCCAATCTTCTCGCGCAATTGTTGGTAATTAGGGAACATACCAAAGACGCCTATCGAACCCGTAATCGTGCTTGCTTGCGCCACGATGGCGTCCGCGCGCGATGCAATCCAGTAACCGCCCGATGCAGCGACTGCACCCATAGAGACCACCACTGTTTTACCACTTTCGCGCAGCAACTCTACTTCGCGCAAAATCTGTTCGCTAGCATAAGCACTTCCGCCAGGGCTGTTTACACGCAATACCACCGCTTGGATCTCATCTTCACGGCGCAAAGCGCGCAGTTCTTCGGATAGCGAGTCGCCACCGATGCTATCTGTAGACCAACCATCGACGATTTCTCCATCGGCATAAACAATCGCGATGTTGCTATTGTCATCGTCGGAAAAATCTAAAGCACCTAGGTAAGCATTGCCGCCTACTTGAATAAAGCTGTCTTCACTTTCATTTAACCCAAATTCGCCGACCATATAATCAATCAACTGATCACGATACATAGACTTAGTTACCAATCCTTCAGCGATAGCTTCATCGGTGTTGAGCAATCCCACGTTACCGATGATCTCTTGCAATCTACCTACGCTCGCCCGTTCCCCTAAAGCAATGTCATTCAACACTTCAAGTTGCATACCTTCAAGTAAAGACTCCATCTGCTTTTGGTTTTCAACAGATGCCTCGCGTAAGATATAAGGCTCGACTGCTGATTTATATTTGCCCACTTTTGTTACCTGAAATTCTACTCCTATCTTTTCGAGAGCCTCTGCATAAAAATTAAGTTCGGCCGACATACCCATCATCGAAAATCCACTCATTGGCGGCATATAAATCTCGTCGGCAATAGAAGCCAAGTGGTAAGATTGCATGTCGTACTCATCACTGAATGCATATATCTTTTTGCCAGATTGCTTAAACTCGAGCAAAGCGCTATGCACTTGATGACGCTGCGCCAGACCGGGAATCTGCATGCTGCCATCAATCAAAATAGCCAGTACCTCATCATCTTCGGCGGCGAATTCGATGGCCTCTAACAATTTGCGTAGAGCAACACTGCTCTGAGAATTACCCTGCAGTACGGCAAGTAGAGCAGGCACACTGCCCGTTTCGCTAGTAGCGACTCCACTGTCGAGGACCAATACGTACTCATCTAGAGACACTGACCCGTCTTCTAAAGAAGCTGACTCTAAGGCACCAGCAATTATTGCTGCGCCAAAGAAGAACAGCAGAAAGCCGCCAACCATGGTTGCAGATACATTAATTAAGAATCTCTTCATGTTTTAACTCGAATGAACCGTTACGCGAATACATACGCATCGCTAACGGGAATTGTAACCCGCCCTTGGCCAAAAGCAAAACGCGCTCAAAACCGACGCTGCTTACCACAATAGAATTTGCCGTGCGCCGAAGACGCACCGTTCGCCACGCCCCAAATTTTTGTTTATCTGGTACCGGATGGAGCGGACGAATTAGCATTTGCTCAACCGTATCAAGATAAGCATTGATGCCTCCGTTGACATCAATTGGAATGCGTAGCAGCTGCGTCTCGGAGATATTTGCATCGTGGCTGTAAAGCACGACGCCGGCAATAGGCGAGGACGTCGCGCCCACCCGCATTTTCAATATCAGGTCGTCTACCCCATCCCACGTATAAGGCAAATCTAGATCAACTTGCGAGTTTGGCATCGACGACAATAGATAATGACTGTTTTCGATGTCCCAAAAAGCATGGCGCCCGCGCAAGCCTTTGAAGTCACTTGGATTCTGTAAATCAATGGCGGGCTTCAGCGCCCATGGCTCAGCGGAAGGCGAATTACG
>CAWWAN010000135.1:0-4283 GCA_963934925.1 uncultured bacterium
AGGTTCGGCTGATGCTCAGCGACTTTTTGCGACAACGACATGACGTTGCGCGCCAAGGCACCGGTTTCTTTACCTGCCGGATAAACATCTTCGGGATAACTGATTTTTGCAACCGGCACGTCTTTAACACGTACAAATCTCTCGACTTTAAAGCGACGAAGGCCACGGCACAAATAATTAGTGTTACCGTCTGGAAGACGAATACGCTTATGAATGTCAGCGATAACACCGATGCGCGCAAACTGCGACGACTTCGAAATCACCCCGCCCTTCGGCATACCCGGAGCGTAAAGCAGCGCAACCTTCTTGCCTTGCGCCATGGCCTTCTCCATGATGTCTGTTTCATAACCTTGTTGGGCATGAACCGGCATAATCAACGACGGGAACGGCACTGACTTCCTCAACGGGAAAACTACCGTCAATCCGGGCAATGACGCGTCTTTAACCGCAGGTAATGCCAGCAACTCGCGTGCTGCTGCTTCGACCGCATCCTGCTCAGAGTCAGGGATGATTACATCGATGTCGTCAAAATCGTCAGAGGGGTTGTCGCTACTCATGGGTAGCTAGTATCGCATCGCCTTCCGATTTTGCGATAAGCGCAGCACCACAAGAATCTGACCATACGTTGACCAAAGTTCTCAGCATGTCAAGCGGACGGTCGATGGCCAGTAACAGCATTGCTCCTTCGATTGGTAGTCCGAGTGCTGACAAAATAGCCGTCATCATGATTAACCCCGCAGACGGAATACCGGCGGCGCCAATTGATGCGAGCAAAGCTGTGATTACGATAAACACTTGCTTAGCAATAGTTAGGTCGAAATCGCCCGTTGACGCGTAATATTGCGCTAAGAAAATCACGCCAACGCATTCGTAAAGAGCGGTGCCGTCCATGTTGACGGTGGCCCCCAATGGCAACACGAAGGATGAATGCTTATTCGACACTCCCCCGCGATGTTCGGCGCTTTCCATGGTTGCCGGCAGGGTAATTGCTGATGACGAAGTAGAAAAAGCCGTCATCAAGGCTGGTGACATGGCCCGGAACCAGGCGATTGGCGATATCCCACCGACGAACTTGAGGAGTAGCGGCAAAATAACGCAGGCGTGGAACAGCAGCGCAAATGCCACAATTCCCATGTAGTACAGGAGTGGCTTGAATGTTGAGAATCCCGTTTCACCAACCACTTTTACAACTAGCGCAAACACTCCGTAAGGAATCAGCTTTAGAATTCCGCCGGCTAACGCCATCATCACTTCGAAAAAGGATTCGAAGATACCTTTGATGCGACCGCCATGTGGCTCAGGAGTTTTGCCTATGAAGTAGCCGAGCATTAAGGCAAATACAATAATTTGCAGCATTGATCCATTGTCTGATAGCGCACTAAAAATATTTTGCGGCACCATGCGAAGCAAAATATCAATGAATGATGCGCCATCTCCAAGTGCAAAATTATCAGGCATAGCCAAATTCAAATTGGCGCCAACGCCCGGCTGAGTCAGATTAACGACCAACAGGCCCGTAATAATCGCCAAGAAACTCGTCGTCATGTAATAGCCTAAAGTCTTTGCGCCAAGTCGTCCGAACTCTTTGCCGCCTGAGATACCCGCTACGCCAGTAACAATACTGCTAAGTACTAAAGGCACGATGAGCATTTTGAGCAGGCTCATGAAGATGTTGGCTGCCATCACAAAAGGCGCTAGCCATACTGCTCGCTGAGAGTTTGGATCAAGGACCTCTAGGCTGACGTCGTGCCCAGCCTTCGAAACGGTTTGAACGATATAGTCGGCGCTAGTGGCTTCTTGCAGGAGCCAGCCACCGATTACGCCCAGCAGCATCGCTAAGCCAATTTTGGTATGCATTTTCACAAGACAATCCTACAGTCGCTACACGGGCAATACGACCCCTTTCAGCATCCACTGTGTCAGAAAAAGCACCTTTTTGCGACATGCTATGGTGTACTATTGATAGAATGCATTAACCTAAGCTTATTCCGATTAACCTAAAAATCCACAAAAACATGAAAACGCTCCCCTTCCTGCTCTCTGCCCTCCTACTCACTTTATCGTCTGCCACTGCACAAAGTGGTCTTGTTTGCGATGATGGGACACCTCTCCACCAATCCATTTCTAGTGGTGGTAGCCCTAGCGCACAAGCGCCCGGGTCTTTAACTTCAACATTTGCGAGCAACAACGGCTTTTCCGGCAACACTTTTGATATTACCCCAAATGTCGATATCGAAATCACAGGGCTTGACTTTAACGGCAGTGGCACTGGAATACAGTACAACATTGACGCCTACTATAAAGTTGGCACATCGGTTGGCTTCGAGGCCGATCCCTTGGCCTGGACCCTTTTGGCATCCGGACTTAGTGACGTTTGCAGTGGTACGAATCTTCCGACTTTCGTCAATATGGCTGGTAATGGCATAGTGCTTAGTGCTGGAACTACTTATGGCATATATTTTGACTCCGTTGATTACCCTACAGGTGCAAGTATACAGTACACCAACGGAACTGGCGCTAATGAAATATACAGCAACGGTGACCTGCTACTTGAATGCAAAACTGGGCAAGGGTCGCCAGCCTTCAGCGGTACTACCTTCAGTCCACGCGTATGGAATGGGACTATTCACTACGACACACTCTCTGGTGGTGGGCTATATTACTCCATCACCGGCATGGTTGCAGGGCAAACGGCCACTTTCCGTATTACCGGTGCAGCTCCTAATTCAAACTGTGTCATTGGTTACTCACTAGCGGGCGCAGGCCCTATCAGTACGGGCTTTGGTATCGTTGATATGACTCCACCAATTAGCACCCTTGCAAATATATCTGCAGATGCAAACGGTGATGCATCAATTCTGATAAATGTTCCTCCAAATGCCACTGGGCGCACGCTTTATACCCAAGCTCTGAATAACGGTACATTAACTAACTCTCTTGCGAGTCTTGTTCTATAGAAGTTCTTGGTGCTCATAAGTCGTATGGCCACAATTCGATGAAATTGCTGGCCATACGCGACCGAGATTATATCTCGACGCCAAACGCACCCTTAAGCGCGAAGCCTACCGCCATCGACACGACCACAAACCAAATCATGATGTCGATTTCGCCGCCCCCCATAAAACCAAGCGAAGCTGCTGGATAGTCGATTGTGATGGACTGCAAAAAAGAGTCCGCCGGCAATACCGGGTCGCCGAAATAGACAATCGGATCATGCGCTGCTGCAAACTCAGTCAAAGGTTGCGATGTTTGCATGCGCGCTAAACGCCGCGGGTCGGTACCTACTTCTAGATTTTTTGTAAAGCTATCACCCTTGTAACTTAAGCCAATCGGCAGCGATCCCTCAACTTGAGGAGTAAGCATTAGCAATATCCTCGGACCAGCACTGTCATCAAGATTCACGCGCTGATCGAGTGCAACACCCTCGCCAAGTTCAAGAACAACATCTTGAGGGGGCACCGTCTGATGTAATTCGATTACCACTGTTTGTTGCTGTTCGGCCTCAATGGACTGGAAAGCGTACAAACTGTTTAGTTGAAACCACACAATCATGAATGGTGCCGCAAGCACTACCATCGGCAACAAATTCAAGCCGATGTAAGCGAAGTTCCAGGACAATGTTTTGGCCGTAGAAGTTAGCACATTTGACAGCTCATCAGGGAACAGTCGAATAGCCAATAAGTTAAATTTTATTCTGTTTTTAACCGCAACAATACCGGCCTGCGAAGACACATGTGGGAACGCCAGCAAAAACAGAATACCGACTAAGCCCGAAATAACCGAGACCACTGCAAGTGAGCCAGCCCATCCTAACGCCATATCAAAAGCGTCAAACAAGGCATTCATAACCATCGGCGCAAACACGCTAACAGCCACTAAAGCGGCACAAATACCGATTACTCGTATTCGGGCAATCATGTTAGCTAATGTAACCGAGGCCCTTAAGGCTTTCTGTGATCGCATCATCCGAGGTGCCGGAATCTTCGATGCCTTTCAGCTCTTTTTCTATGACGTGCTCGATGAACTCTTCGACTGAACCGTAGCCAGCTATTTCTGCGCATTTTTTGCAGCGCTCAAGAACATCTTTATTTATTTTTACTTTATTACCACCAAACATTTTTTTTCTCTCTATTATGAGTTTAGAACAACGGGACTCCGTCTAGATTCTCAGGAGCCTCAACCGCAAACAACTTATAAAGAGTTGCGGTGATGTCTTCAAGAGCCGGATCTTTTGCAAGGTCGCGGCCGTTTACGCTGACAATGGTGCCGCGTACTAATTCTGG
>CAWWAN010000136.1:0-4195 GCA_963934925.1 uncultured bacterium
CTGGGTTGGCGAGCCAATGCTTTGAAATCAGACCTGGGAGCCCGGCAAACATTGGGGCAAGCTCATTGCAGACGCTCTCGTACTGATCGTGACCCAATTCGTGTAGATTAAAGTTGATGATTAAAATGTGCATGGTCATATTCTAGCATCAACGGAAAGGGATATGGCTAATATAGTCCCATGACCGAGCGCCACGACCTCCTGGGAAAACACCCCTACTACTCTGCCGATACTTTCGCAAACCTTTGCCGTCAATGGCTGGAAGTTTAACATGACAAAACTAACAACACTTTTCACTTGTGGGATATTAATCTCGCTCGGCGCATGCGCCGCTCCGTTACAGCCGACTCCACAATGGCAAAGTCTCACGCTCGACGATTTCGAAAACGTCAACGGCAGCGACACCACCTGGACGCAACGCGATGACGTCATCGTTTGTAGCGGTATTCCTAACGGTGGCGCACGTCTTATCGCACCCGTCACTAACTTCGAACTCGAGCTCGACTGGAAGCACCATGTATATGGTGGCAATGCCGGCGTGTTTCTGTGGTGCCCAGAATCTGCTTTTACCGATTTGCCTCCTGGCGCTTTGCCACGCAGCGGAATTGAAGTGCAGGTCCTCGATTTGGGATACGAAGAAAACTGGTTCAAGCAGAATGGCAAGCAATCAGATTGGTTCACCAGCCACGGCGATGTTTTTCCGGTAGGCGCTTCAACGATGACGGCCACAACCCCGCAAATCACTTACACCTACGCCGACGGCTCAACCGCGGTGGTTGGAAATCCTAAGAGTAGCCGTAGCTTCCCTACACAACGATTAACTAATGGTGTCGGCGAATGGAATCACTATCGCATTCTTGCGGTAGATGGCCATGTCACTCTATGGGTCAACGGCGTCGAAGTAAATTCAGGTAGCAACTGCCAACCTGCACAAGGTTTTTTAGCACTAGAGGCTGAAGGCTCTTTAGTCGAATACCGTGGCCTTAAGATTCGACGGCTACCCTAATACTAATATCGGTGCGCTTCGAGCCAAGTAAAAGCTTTCGCCACAGCTAAGCGGTGTTTGTTATTTACCATCCACGGCGGGTGAATCACCGGGCGGAACGGTGCTTCAAGCACGCACTTTTCGATGCCATCAAACATGCGCGTGTTGTGGACAAAGCCAATTCCGCTGCTGATGGACTCTAAGCTATTTTCTGGATAAGCGCCCCACGGGGTAACTCCGAGTGCGTAAACCACCGCCGGCCAAACATTGACCGCCACCGCGCCGTAACGTAATTTATTGATAGCTTGTTCATATGCATCGCCAACAGATTTCTGCGTTGCTGCATCGATGATCATCCCGCAGGATAAATTCCCGAACAAGTGTTGATTACAAAACTCCGTTGCCGAACTTAAAAAGTCGGCAGGAGTCTCCACGGCTAGTGGAACTTCAGCGAGCACGCCGCACCAAGCCTCGTCAGTAAATGCTATTTGGGTGGCAACATTTGCATCGAGACCGCTGGCTAACACCCAGGGCAGATGACCCAGCGGCACACTGTCGGAACTAACAGCAGCATCGGGATAAGCCACACAAAAATCAGCGTGGCGTTGTTCTGCCCCAGGATAGTAAGCAAAACGCGTTTCGGTTTTTGCGAGCACATAACGTAATGCGTCTAAGAAATCTTTGCGCTGTGGCCAACCTTTAGCAGTCACCAACACCTTGGCGGCATTGCAATTAAACGACGCGTTGTTAACTAACATCGACGCCACATTTACAGCTTGATCGCGCAACTGACGCTGACTCCATTCACCAGGCACAATCATGATCGGAGTAACGCAGCCCAATTCGCTAGTAATCGGTTTATCTAGAGGTGGATCTCCGTGAACAATCGCATCATGCACACGACTCGAGCCGGTGATGTGCACTGCTGTCGTCTCAGCATCGTGCACCAAGCGCGCACCTATCTCCGCCCCACCATGAACGACTTCTAGTACTTCAGCTTCAATTAATACGCGAAAGGCCTGTTCATAAATTTCGCCTAAATAATCATTCACCGGATTCAGCTTCAACACGCATTTATAGTTTTCGCAAAAAACTTTATTGAGCACATCTTGCAATCCGATACTTGAGACGTTGCCGGCGCCAAGCACCACGCAGCGCCCCGCCCATTCACCGTTATCTTCGAAATAGCTCCGTGCCATGTTCGCGCGAATGGAACTCGGCGACTCCTTTTTTAGGAAACGGATCTCAGCACGGTATCCCGAAAACAAAAGAGGATCTAGCCATCCGCGTGGAAAAACTTTAGCCACCCAAGAACCGCTGCGCTGTTCAAGTTCATCATCATTTAGCAGAGGAGCATCGGTTTTCAACAGATGCTCGAGCGTTTTCTGTAACAAACCCAAATGGCGCAGTACACTCATAGGCCCGGCTAGCCACTCTTCAGAAGCAATGGCACTCTTGCTGTCAATTTGTTTCGCGGCGCAACCTGCGGCAACCCATTCTTGCGCGACCGCATAAGTATCGCGACGCATTTGCCGCAACCAATCAATACGTTGCGCTAATACGCCTGCAGTACATTCCATCATCACCCTATAATAGCTCTACTTACAAGCACACACATGCAAAATCCCCACCAGCCTGAAACCACTAGCTCCAATGACTGGGATTGGATTATTGTTGGCTCCGGATTCGGCGGTAGCGTCGCCGCATTGCGCCTCAGCGAAAAAGGCTATCGTGTTTTAGTGCTCGAGCAAGGTAGTCGCTTCCGCCGCAAAGATTTCGCCAAGACAAATTGGAATCTCCGTCGTTGGTTATGGATGCCCGCCCTTGCCTGTCGCGGAATTTTGCGAATGACTTTTTTTCGTCATGTCACCGTATTGTCTGGAGTAGGAGTTGGCGGCGGTTCGCTAGTGTATGCCAATACTTTGCCACAGCCACAAAATAGCTTCTTTGATGATCCGACATGGTCTCATCTGGCAAACTGGAAACAAGAATTACAACCGCACTATAAAACTGCAGAGCAAATGCTCGGCGCGACAAAAGTTCCCTTTAGCACTCCAGCCGACGACGCACTCGGTGAAATAGCCAGCGATCTCGGTTTAAGCGAACAACATTGCCCGGCCAATGTCGGCGTGTTTTTCGGCAGCGGTGAAGAAGGCGGGAAGATGGTCGATGACCCATACTTCAATGGCGCAGGTCCGCCACGCGCCGCTTGTACTAAATGCGGGGCATGCATGGTCGGATGTCGCGTTGGCGCCAAGAACACCCTCGATTACAATTACTTATATATCGCAGAAAAATGCGGCACGATCATCCAGCCAGATACTAAGGTCACCAAGATTCAGCAAATGCCCGACTTGAGTTTCAAGATAGAAGCGAAACAACACCGCAAGCGCAAGCTCCAAGAGTTCACCGCGAAACGCGTGGTCATGGCCGGTGGCGTGCTCGGTACTTTGAAGCTGCTATTAAGCATGAGCCAACGCGCCGATGGCCTGCCGAAACTTTCGGAGCAATTAGGGAAATCGGTACGCACTAATAGCGAGAGCCTTACCGGTGTGCAGTCAAGCCAAAGCGACGTTGACCACTCTAAAGGACTAGCGATTGGGTCTATTCTGCACTTAAACGAAACCGCGCATGTCGAAACTGTACGCTACCCTGCTGGTTCTGGTTTTTTCCGCTTGCTAATGGCCCCGCATGCTAGTGCTAAAAAACTCGGCAAACGATTGTGGCTTGTATTACTAGAATTCTGCCTCCACCCGCTCAGATGGGCGCGGGCCTACCTTGTACCTGGCTGGGCAAACCGCACCATCATCATGCTGTATATGGAAAGCCATAGCGAAACGTTACACCTCAAGTTAAACAGACACAAAAAGTTAAGCACGTCCATCACTGGCAAAGAAGCGCCGCGTGGGCACATCCCCTTGGCCGATGATTTAAGTGAGCGCATGGCAAAGAAAGTAGATGGCACCGTCGGCGCACTGTTCAGTCAAACTCTGTTTGCTACACCCACCACCGCACATATTTTAGGCGGATGCGCGATGGCTGAAAATGCCGAAGGTGGCGTCATTGATTTACATCACCAAGCCTTTGGACACCCTGGTTTATACGTCATCGATGGCTCGTCTATTTCGGCCAACCTCGGTGTCAACCCATCGCTGACCATTACTGCAATGGCAGAGCGCGCGATGAGTCACATCGACTAAAGGTTTTCTA
>CAWWAN010000137.1:0-4163 GCA_963934925.1 uncultured bacterium
ATAGCTTTACCAAGCCCCGGTAGCGTACGGAATGCCGATAGTAATTCCTATCCAAGCAATGATCGATACTGGGATACCAATCTTTAAGAAGTCGCGCCATTTGTATCCACCCGGCCCATAAATCATTAAGTTAGATTGATGACCAACGGGGGTCGCGAAGCAAACTGACGAGCCCATGGCGATGGCCAAAATAAAGGCACGGACAACTGCGGTGGTTTGATCGCCACCCATAGCGCCATCGGCAGCAATTGTTTTGGCAGCGTTTATCGCAACGGGCGCTAGCAATACCGCCACTGCCTGATTCGAAACTATAGACGACAAGAATGCGGCGAGGAATGTCAATCCGCCAAGCGCGGCGTGTGGCCCGAAGTCGCTTAGCCCTCGGACTAATCCGGTGCCAGCGAGTTCTGCGACCCCCGTATTTTGCATGGCTTTGCCGAGACTAATAGCACCAATCATAAAAATGATAATCGACCAGTCAATCGCGCGATAAGCGCGGCGTGCGGTAAGGCACCCCGCGACGACCATGGCAACAGCTCCAATAAGCGCGATAATCGGCAGTAGCTGCTTCAGGTCTAGCTCTTCTGGGGCAATCGAACAAAGAGTCAACGCGGCCATTACGCTGATGACTATCGCGAGCGCGCGGCGAGCGCGCGAGCGCAGCACCACCCACTTATGAGCGCCGGTAAGAAGATAGTAATCTGAACTGGCCCGTAAGCGCTGCTGAGCATGGTCATCGCCTGTGGCTAAGATCAAGTCACCCGCATTAACCCGGCGTTCGGTAATGCGAGAGCGAATGTGGTGATTATTGCGCAATAACGCGACCGGCAACGCACCAAAGTCGTTGTAAAGCTGCAGATCATCAAGCTTGCGCCCTACAAGTGGCGAGTGCGGTGCAATCGCAACTTCGAAAAATTGCATTGACTTGTGATTAAATGAGAGACGGGTGCCGTTGCTGTGTTGGTCTAGCTTTAAGTCGCCTTCCATATTTGCAATACAATCAACTGTACCACGAACCATGATGATGTCTCCCGCTTGAACCATTTCTTGACTCAGAAAAGGTGGCGAACTCATCACTTCTCCGCGAACGAAAAATAGCAGCTCAGCTGTTAGGTCATCAAAAATGTCTCTGTAGCCCTTACCTTGCAGTGGAGACTCGGCGCTAATTATTAATTCGGTAACGTATTCACGGTGACCGCTGTCGGCCATCATTGCTGATAACGATTGACGGTTCGGCAATAGGTAGCGCGCGAATATAGCTATAAAGAAAATGCCTACTATTGATACAACTACGCCAACTGGCGCCATCTCGAACATGCCGATGGACTCATAACCGAATTCTACTGCGACGCCACTTACGAGTAGATTGGTGGATGTGCCCACCAAAGTTGTCATGCCCCCGAGAATGGTACCGAAGGCCATCGGAATGAGTAGCCGTGTAATGGGCACCCCTGTTTCTTTAGCCATGCCCACCAGTACTGGGATGAACACCACGACTACTGCGGTATTATTTAAGAAGGCAGAACAAATACATGCGGTCAATGCGACGAACAAAATCATGCGCCGTTCGCGGCCACCAGAAAGCCTCATCACCAAGCCAGCGAAAAATTCTACGGCGCCGGTGCGCGACAAACCTTCTCCCATAACATAAAGTGCGGCCACCATCACCACCGCTGAATTGCCGAACAAGTGCAGGGCGTCGTCGACCCCAAGTAATCTTTCCTCGGGCACAAAAGCTGGATCAAATATTTTTATGACGTAGCCGAGCAGAACCAAGACCACAATCAACCCAATGCCGATTGCGTCTATGCCTACTTTCTCAAGCACTAGCAGTACTAAAACTGCAGCGACTAAAAGCAGAACGATGATGCCTTCGATTCCCATGGTTGTAATTATCGGAGAAAATTACGATTTGTGTAAGCGTACAGCGCAAAGCTTGTACTCCGGAGTGCCCACTTTCAAATCTTTTCCGTCCCCAGTAAGCGTGTTTGCACTGGCCTCAGCATAGTGCATCGGCATCCAAATCACTCCTTTTCTCACTTTTTTACTTACTTTTGCCCGCGAAACGATGCTTCCGCGGCGCGATTGAACGGTAATTGCTTCCTTATCGGCAATATTTAGGTCGCGGGCATCATCAGGCGAAATCTCAAAAAAGCAAGCAGGCTCTTTTTCTCGATGGCCTTCATTGCGCAAGGTTTGCGTCGCAGAATTGTAATGGTAGAGAGTTCTGCCAGTACTAAGCGTCAGTGGATACTCGGCGTCGGCCTCTTCCCAAGGCTTGATATGGTCAAGCGGGTATAGCTTTCCCTTGCCACGAATCGGCGCACCCTCGTGTAAAACCTTGGTGCCGGGGTGCGAAACGTCAGGACAAGGCCATTGAATTCCTTCGTCTTCGATGCGCTCATAATTGATTCCGGAAAACTGAGGCGACAATCTTGCAAACTCGTCCCAAACTTTGGACGGCTGCGCTTCGCCCCAATCATGCCCGAGCTGTTTTGCTAAGTCGAAAATAATTTGCATGTCAGGGCGTGCTTGCCCTGGCGCATCTACTGCCTTGCGAACTCTCTGCACGCGGCGCTCGGAGTTAGTGAAGGTGCCTTCTTTCTCGGCGAAGCATGTCGCGGGGAAAACAACATCGGCGTAAAGCCGCGCAGTTTCATTTAGAAAAATATCTTGGCTAATCAATACATCTATTTTCTTGAAGCCCTTATGGACGTGTTCGGCATTGGGCTCAGAAAGAACTGGGTCTTCGCCCATTACAAAGAATGCTTTAACGCTGTCATCATGCATACCGTCTAGCATTTGATCGAGACGGAGACCTGGAGTTTGTGATAATTCTACACTCCACGCTTGCGAGAACTTTTCAGTTACTGCAGCATCGGCCACTTCTTGGTAGCCGGGGAAATACACCGGGTTATTGCCCATGTCATTACAGCCTTGCACATTGTTTTGACCGCGCAAAGGGTTAACGCCTGTTGCTTCATAGCCTATGTGGCCAGTTATGATTGCAAGATTCGACAAACTACGCACGTTGTCAACTCCGCAAACATGTTCTGTGATGCCAAGGGTGTAGTAAATGCCTGCGTGCTTATAGCCGGCATAAATGCGCGCAGCCCGTCGAATATCGTTGGCGCTTACTTCGCAAGTTTCAGCGGCACGTTCAACCGGCCACTCAGCGGCCGCTTCGCTCATCTCTTCAAAACCCTCGCTTAAAGTCTCGATATATTGCTTGTCGTGCAAGTCTTCGCTAATGATGACATTAGCAATGGCATTCATTAGTGGGATATCGGTGCCCGGCTTAATTTGTAAATGCACGTCGGCGCGTTCAGCCAACCAGGTTTTGCGCGGGTCTACTACTAATAACTTTGCACCGTTACGCAAGGCTTTTTTCATGCGCAACGCCAACACCGGATGAGCGTCGGTAGTGTTGCTTCCCACCACTAACATGCATTCGCTGTTTTCAATCTCAGCAATAGAATTTGTCATCGCTCCGGCTCCTAGTGATCTGACCAGACCATAAACTGTTGGCGCGTGTCAGGTGGCAGCGCAAGAATGGACATTATTCGTGCCAATAACTGCGCGCGCTAATTTTTGTAAAGCGTAAACGTCTTCATTGGTGCAGCGCGATGAGGCTAAAAAAGCAATCCCGTCGGCGCCGTATTGCTGCTTTACCGCGCCCATTTTTTGCGCGGCCACTGCCAACGCATTTTCCCACGACGTTTCTTCAAGCTCGCCATTATCGTAGTTGCGAATTAAAGGCGACGTTAAGCGATCCGGATGATTAATGAATTGCCAGGCAAATCGACCTTTGCTGCAGAGATGCCCGTCGTTAGGGCCAACGCCAGTTTGCGCATCAATGTCAATTACGGTATTCCCCTGCGTTTCGATATCAATAATGCAGCCTACTCCGCAATAATTACACACGGTGCGAGTAGTGGTTGATACTTCGTCGCTTTGTTCATCAAACACTTCTAAGCTTTGCTTGCTGTACAAGGCATCGGTTGGACAGGTGCCAACACATCCTCCGCAGAGCTCGCAACTAGTATCTAAAAAAGATTCGCCTTGGGTTGGCTGAATAAATGCCTCGCTCCCCTGGCCGACATGTTCAAGCGCGTTGCATTGCATGATCTCGTCGCAATAACGCACGCACCTATCACACATAA
>CAWWAN010000138.1:0-4092 GCA_963934925.1 uncultured bacterium
ATCTCGCTTGCATCAATGACTTGCTTTATTTTGTCTAAGTCACGATGCTGAATCATTAATGAACAATAAGCATGAACGAGTTTTACCTTCGGAAATGCAATACGCAAGGCCTCTTTGGCCGCCAGCACCGCCCACAAAATATCGGGATGAATTTTTTGTGGCCATTGAATTAAGTAATGGTCCTCGCCGTAGGGTAAATATTTGATTAAGCGCTGGCTTAAGGATTTGACAATTTCAAGCGCCGCGGGATTGTCGCCATGCACGCACAGTGTGTCAAAGTTTGATAATGAACGTGACTGTGATAACGCTTGTGCGGCATCAGTGATTAGCGCACCCTTTTCTCCACGGTGCAGTAGCCTTCCGTCTTCTTGGTAGCCGCGGTCGGCGAATCCTTCGCTAATAACTTTTAAGCGCGTAGATTTGAAAAGCAGTGGGGCGCAAATCGGCAAATCAGAATCGACGTAACAAACTGCATCTTCGACAGTCTTTTGCAACTCAGGATCTTCGCACATTAAATTGTAAAGCGCGCCGTGTGCTTTGACATGATTTAGCTGGGTGCCTTGCTGCGAACATGCGTCGCGAACTAATTCTATTTGCGCTACTAAACTAGAACGTAAGTCATCTGCGCTAATATCCATCGCTGCGCGTCCAAAGTTTTCGCGATCAGGAAAGGACGGATGTGCGCCGACTAAAACGTTATGTGCAATGGCTAGTTTTACGGTTTCGCGAATGGAGGACTTATCGCCAGCATGTCCACCGCATGCAATATTGCACGCATGCAAGTAGGGCATTAGCTTGGCGTCATTAGCTAAGCCCTCGCCAAGGTCACAATTAATATTCACTGAATAGCTTGCCCCATTGGCTAGTTTTAGCGACATGCTGCATGCGTTTAACGCCATGCTTCTCCCACCAATAATCATCGTGGTAAACGCTTGAACCTTTGATAAATAAATTCACCAGTGGTGTTTTGAAAAACAAATCTTGGATATAACGCATCGGTCCGAACCACATTGAATTGCCGACACTCGACGCGAAATTATTCTTTACCGAAAAGCCCCAGCCCGCTTCGACATCATCGCCGACAATCTCGATATCGGCAGCATCGACATTGCCTAAGCCACGTTCGGCGCATTCACGCAAATATCCAATTTCGAAAGGATCAAAGCCCATTAGGCGTGCGGCGACGGCGTCCATCGCGACACTGTCGGACGAAGCAATCAGCACATTCTTTTCTACGGGATACATGGTACGCGGACCTGCTCCGTTGCCCGCCAAGGTGCCATCGGCAATCGCAAACATGCCGCTGTGCAATTCTTTTTGCACGGCGATTAAGTCGGCCAGCACTCCGTGAATATGAGTGTGGCAGTAATGACGGCGAGTGTTGAGCAGCCCGCCGAAACTATTTTTCACCGCGCCAGTGGTGGTGGTGTAAACATGTGTCTTTACCGTAGGTAAATGTAAGATGCTTTTCCCGAGAAACATTTCAGGAAACTCGGGACCTTCTGGATACACTTTATCAAGCCAAGGTATCTCACCCTGTGGGCGCCACTTATTCCATTTAACGCTTTCTGGATTGTTGACGAAAAACTGTTCGATATTATATTTATCGTAAACTGGCTGCAGCTTGAGATTAATTAAGCCTTCGTGCGGATCCGTTACAACAGTATCGTTATGCACCGCCACCATTTGGCGATTGTTATTCTGCAACCACTTTATCGCGCCTTCGAGTTGCCATGGGGTGGTGTTGGCCGACAAGAAAGGTTTGTGCCAAGTGATGTTGTCTTTAAGGATAACAGTAGAACTACTCGGCAATGCTTCGGCCGCTCCGCCTAAATCGCAAACGCGTGCGATGTCTTGATGAATGCTATCAGCACTGGCGATCACCACCGCGACTTTAGATTTGCCGTTCATTTACCTGAAGTAAATTAAGTAACCCGCAGTAGCTGCGAAGCCAAGTGCGCAACAGATTAGGTGTAAATCCATGGTCGCTAAACGTTCGGGGCGCTCTCCTTTGCCCTCACCGTAAACGAGGTGTAGGTAACGCATAATCCCGAAGTACGCAAACGGTAGTGTGGCGACCATACCAGTCATGCCCGCGCGTGATATCAATTCGGGATTGCCAGCGGCAATGACTGCTGCTGGGAGCAAAGTGTAAAGCGTGTAAGTGATTAACACCGAAGATGCCATGATCACTACCATTAAATCGGTAGCTTTCGACTTGTATGCAGCCAGAGTGGGTCGCTGACTGATGGCATCATGATTCTCGCCTAGAGAGATAACTTCGGCGCGGCGTTTGCACAGCGCTAAAAACAAAGCTAACTGCACGGTAACCGCTATCAGCCATGGCGATACCGGAATATCGATTGCCCAGACACCTGCCAGTACGCGTAGTGAAAAGCCGGCGGCGATGCAGAATACGTCAACCAAGTAAACATGCTTAAGCCATGGTGAGTACAGCGCCTGTAAAGCGAAATACAAGGCGATAGCCACCCAGGCGTCTGATAGGCTAGAGGTGACATAGAGTGCGCCGCTAGCCAAAACAGTCGCCACTGTGGCGGCGAAGCCAACGGACATCTTGCCGCTGGCGATAGGGCGTAAGCGCTTCGTCGGATGATTGCGGTCGCGCTCGCGATCGAGGATGTCGTTTAATAAATAAACAGCACTTGATGCAAGGCAAAATGCTGCAAAAGTCAGCAAACTGCTTTGTAAGTAAGCCGAGTCTAGAGCATGACCAGAATAGGCGAGACCAATGAACACCACGATATTCTTGGTCCAGTGACGAATACGCAAGCTATGTAACAACGGAGGCATGCGTATAGGATAGCATGCATATGTTAGAATTATCGCCATGATTCAACTAGCAATTCTGTGCCTCGCGAGCTTTGCCAATCCTCAATCTGGGGCCGTGTCTACTGCCGAGCGCCATGCCACCCAAGTCGGACTCGACATTTTGGCTAAAGGCGGAAATGCAGTTGATGCTGCAGTAGCGATTCACTTTGCGCTTGCAGTTACTTACCCTAACGCTGGCAACATAGGCGGTGGCGGATTCCTTGTTTATCATTCTCCAGATGACGGCGACGCCTTTCTTGATTTTCGCGAGATCGCCCCAGCCGCAGCGAGTCCTGGTATGTACAACGCCAACCCTGGCTCATCAACACTCGGATGGCTGGCCGTAGGCGTTCCAGGTGCAGTGCCGGGTATGTGGGAAGCACACAAGAAATATGGAAAGTTAGCTTGGAGAGATTTAGTCCATCCGGCATACCGCCTGGCCAAAGACGGGTTCACCTTGAGTCAAAGTCTGTGTGATAGATTGCAACGTTATAAAAACAAATTGCATCTCGACTCTGGGTCCAGGGCCACCTTCTTCGGTTCGCAAAAAATGCAGGGTGGTGAAATGTTTAAGCAGGCCGAGTTGGCGCATAGTCTAGAATTAATATCAGAACGCGGTGATCAAGCCATGCGCAACGGTTACATCGTCGATGAAATATTGCGCATAAGCTCACCCGACGGCATTTTGCGTGCTTCCGACTTCGAGAACTATCAGCCGCAGTGGCGAGAAGCGCACCGTTTTGAATGGCAAGGTAAAGAAGTGATATGTGCATCACTACCTAGCAGTGGCGGCATGTTCTTGCAACAATCCCTGTCATTGCTTAGTGGGGCACCATTGAAAGTATGGGGTTTCAGCGACCCGCGAACGATTCAATTAATAGGGGAAGCAACAGCCGCAAGTTTTCGCGATCGAAACGCTTATTTCGGAGACCCTGACAACTTACAGGTTGATCTTAGCCAACTTCTCGAGCCAGAGTATTTGAGTGAGCGTCGCCGCCAAATGTCGTCAACATCGCGCTCTAACGTTCACCTTGGTAACACTAGTGAAACTAGCGAATCAACGGAGACCACGCATTTTTCCGTTATCGATCAGTGGGGTGGAGCGGTAAGTTGCACCACTACTCTCAATAGTAATTTTGGTGCAAAAGTCATGGCCGCTGGCATCCTCTTTAATAACGAAATGGACGACTTCGCTGCACAGCCAGGGAAAGCAAATCAATTCGGCTTGGTGCAATCCTCGGCAAATGCCATCGTTCCTGGCAA
>CAWWAN010000139.1:0-4046 GCA_963934925.1 uncultured bacterium
AGTAGTCTATTGGTGAAGCCGGAGACGCCATGTTGTAGACATAATCCACATCGCCATCGACGGTGAATGGCTGTACGATATCTTGCTCAATCAGCTTAAAATTAGCGTTGTCAGCGAGATGAGAAACGTTATCGCGGCTTCCCGTTACAAAGTTATCAATGGCGACAACCTGAAAACCTTCTGCAAGAAGGCGATCGCAAAGGTGAGACCCAAGAAAGCCAGAGCCTCCTGCAATTACAGCGCGTGGCATGTTATTCATTTAAGAAAGTGTCGAGGTACGAAGTATCGAAATCGGCGTCGACGAACTGAGGGTCGTCTAAAATCGCGATGTGTAAGGGAACAGTTGTAAAAACACCCGGGCCGTCAACGATAACCTCGCCCAATGCACGTTTGCCAATACCGATAGCCTCTTCGCGGTCTTTGCCGTGAACGATCAGCTTGGCAATCATCGAATCATAAGTGGTGGGTATCTTGTAATTTGCACCGACGTGAGTGTCTATCCGAATACCGGGGCCGCCTGGCCAATAGAGATCAGTAATAGTACCAGGTGCTGGTGCAAAGTTACGCGCGGGATTCTCGGCGTTAATTCGGAACTCAATCGCATGCCCTGTTAAGGTCACATCGCTTTGAGCGATATCAAGGTCGACACCTGCGGCAATCATGATTTGCCACTTAACGAGGTCAATGCCGGTAACCATCTCCGTAACGCAGTGCTCGACCTGGATGCGGGCATTCAATTCAATGAAGAAAAAGTCTCCGTGTTTGTCGAGCAAGAACTCGACGGTGCCAGCGTTTACGTAACCACTCGTCTTGGCAAAATTGATTGCCGCTTCACCCATTGCCTTCCGCAGTTCAGGAGTAGTAGCAGGCGAAGGAGATTCTTCAATGAGCTTTTGGTGACGGCGTTGAATAGAGCAGTCACGTTCGCCAAGATGAATAACGTTGTTATTGTTGTCAGCAAGAATTTGCACTTCGACATGGCGTGGCTCTTCGACGAACTTTTCAATGTAGACTTTGTCGTCGTCAAAAGCACCCATCGCCTCCTGCTGTGCTGCATTAAAACAAGATGCGAAATCTTCGGCACTGCCAGCACGACGCATGCCGCGTCCACCACCACCAGCAGCAGCCTTAATCATTACGGGATAGCCCACTTGCTTAGCTACTTCGGCACCGTGTTCGAGGCTGTCGACCGCGCCGTCAGAGCCAGGCACCACGGGCACCCCCGCCTTGACAGCCGTTTCTTTAGCATTGGACTTATCGCCACAAGAATCGATGATCTCAGGTGACGGACCAATAAAGACAATATCGCACGCAGCGCACACTTCAGCAAAATGTGCGTTTTCGGCAAGGAATCCGTAGCCAGGGTGAATAGCTTCGGCGCCCGTTATCTCTGCAGCAGAAATAATACGTGTGATGTCTAAATACGACTCGGCGCTTGGTGCAGGACCAATACAAACAGAGTCATCGGCTGCTTTAACATACACAGCATCGCGATCTGCTTCACTATAAACAGCAACGGCCTCGATGCCCAAGTCGTGAGCGGCCCGAATGATGCGTAAAGCAATTTCGCCACGGTTGGCGACAAGAATGCGCTTAAACATTTTAAGCCTTGTACTTGAACAAGTTTTGGCCGAACTCGACAGTGTCCCCATCGGATGCTAACACCTCGATAATTGTGCCTCTAAATTCTGCGTGGATTTCGTTGAACACTTTCATCGCTTCGAGAATGCAAATGACATCGTCACCGCCAACCGAATCGCCTGCTTCTACGAAGGCGTCCGATTCGGGGTTTGGGCGACTGTAAAAAGTGCCGACCATTGGCGAAGTAAAGTACAAAGCATTATCTTCTTCAGGCTCGACAGCCATCGGAGTCACTGGAGCAACAGGAGCAGCTGCGACAGCGGGTGCGGCGACAGAATGCATGACAGGTGCATCGTTTTGGCGCGACAAACGCACTTCGGTTTCGCCGTGCGCGTAATGCAGTTCGGTAAGACCGCCTTCATCCATGAGGGCGAGTAATTCTTTAACAAGTTTTAAATCCAATGGTTTATTTGGTTGCGGGGAGGTTCGAGAACCCGAGACCCCTATTTTGCACGATACAGACCACTATTTCCCCCCGATTTCTCGAGAAGCCGTAAATTCTCGATGGAAATCGATTTGTCTAAGGCTTTAGTCATGTCGTAAACACTAAGAGCGGCGACTGATGCTCCGGTCATGGCCTCCATCTCAACACCCGTCTTTGCATGACAGCTTACGCTACATTCTACTATCAACCGCGGTTTGCCGCTCGGACAGGCATATATTTCAACCTCAACGGCATCTAATGGCAGTGGATGGCACATGATGATCAAATCTGCTGTGCGTTTAGTCGCAGCAATGCCCGCCAAGCGCGAGCATTCAATGACCGCCCCCTTAGGAGCATTGCCCTCTAATACTGTGGAGAATATGTTCTCCGGGAAATGAACCTCGCAGCCCACTTTAGCAAAACGCGCAGTCACCTCTTTGCTGCCGACATCGACCATGCTGGCGGCACCATTTTCTTTTGTATGGGTTAATTTAGGCGAAGATTTCATTTAATGTTTCACGTAGTTATACGTAGTATAAGTTAACACTGGCAATAGATTAACCTCACCGCCACCAAATAATGTTAACTGCAGCTTCCATTTTCTTAGCCACCTTGCTTACTAGCCTACAGCAAGACCCTATTTCTGATTTAGTCTCTAATGCCGAGAAGTCAACACCGGCGCAAATTTTACTGCTGGCCGACGCACTTGCTCCTAGTCTAGATGCTAAGCAATTAGTCGATGCCGGCAAGAGGATCTTGACAGCGAGCCCTAAAGCGATGCTCGCCTTAGGTCAGTTGCAAACTCATACTGACGCACCCTTGCACATCGAAGATTTAGCGACTCTACTGCATCCGAGCTTCGGTGAACTTAGTCAAGCGGTGCTCCGTATATTTAGCAACGACGCTTTCTACGATCGGCAACAGCCGGCTACTGCTTTGCAGGAGTGGGCGGCGTCCCTAGCGAAGAGTAATGTCGGCGCATGGACTGAAGCGCAATTATGCCTTGCCAGCAATGCGCCTGCCGCTTTACGGCGCATTGCCCTACGCGAACTCCGTAGCGCGTGTTATGACGCTGAGAATCCTGAGTTGGCGACACTTGCTATACTTGCATTAGCGCGCTCATCATCGCCAATAAGCTCCGATGAGGTTGCGTTGCTGACAAAGGTCTCCGAAGGAATCGGCATGCATGCAACTCATGCTCGGTCTTTGCTTACCGGATTACAGCAAGAGCAATTATTTCGGGATAAGATAGATTCTTTAAACAAACTTTTTCAAGTCAACCCGAGCGTGTCCTTGTCAGACGAAGGTAGTGACGAACTCGATTCTTTAAGAGAGTTGCTAATGCGTATTGAACGTCAACACATGGAGGGCAAGAATTATACGCGTCAAGAATTAATCGGTGCTGCCGCCGACGGCATGCTGCATTTACTCGATCCGCACTCATCTTATTTCTCAGGTGACGAATTCAGCGATTTCATGTTTGGCATGACTCAAGAATACGGTGGCATTGGCGCGTATGTTCAGACCGTCGACGGTGTCTTCACAATCACGCGTCCTATTTACTCGGGCCCAGCTTATGGCGCAGGACTGCTCAGCGAAGATCGCATCATTACTGTAGATGGTTGGAGCACTATCGACCAGCCAAACGACGAAATCATCAAGCGCCTTAAAGGTCCTCCAGGGACGACCGTCAATCTCGAAGTCGTTCGCCGAGGTTGGTCAGAACCACACTTTTATGATGTTATACGTGACCGAATCAAGATACCTGTTGTGCGCAGTGACCTCTTGCCAGGTGGTATCGTTTACATAGAATTAATTAGCTTTTCATCTGACGTTGCGCAAAGGTTGTTCGACGTTATAGCTGATGCAAGAAAGCAAGGTCCTGTGAAAGGCGTGGTTTTGGACATGCGGAACAACCCGGGTGGCTATCTAAATGAGGCGGTTGACATTTGTGATCTATTCTTGCCTAAAGGCAAATTGA
>CAWWAN010000140.1:0-4028 GCA_963934925.1 uncultured bacterium
TAATCGTTATGCCAGGCACTCACTACAGTCTCAGCAGCGAAGTCCTTGCCATGCAGCAGCATTTCCATTGTGTGAGACAAATTCACCAATTGTGAAACATGCCCGCTGCCTCTTTTTTTCTTATCAATGACGATTAATGGCACGCGTACCACAGAGCTATACAAACTTTTGGCGTGCAAGAAGTAACCGTTACGGTCGGCGAGCTCTTCGCCGTGGTCCGAGAAAAATACCACTACGGCATTATCAAGCAGGCCTCCACGGTCTGCTGCGCGGTACTTGGCATCGAGATTGACTAAGAAATCTTGAAGGTATTGATTAGCCGTTGCAATCTCGGCATCGTACAAATCGCGATAAGCACCGAAATTCTCTTGCTCTGTTTGCGGTGATCTATGTGCCGCTTTAAGTTGATCGTTACCAGCAATAACATTACTGGGCAAAGACAATTGATCGCGGTACTCAGGCAGTGGCTCATAAGGCTGGTGCGGAGCCATAAAGTGGGCCCACAGCATTACTCTGCTACCTTCGACTATATCGTCATGAGCTGCCTTTAAAAGATCGTCTCCTAATTCGTGCTCGCGTTCTTTTGCACGAACAGCGTAACTATCGAAACCATTAGCTAAACCACAAAACTTATGTAAGGAGCGATTCGCCACCCGCGCGTGGCACTTGAAATCGGCCTCCTTCAAAGTCGTGGTGTAGGTGCCCGCTTGCAAACGCGTCATGTTTGACACCGCCCCGTGCTCGAGTGGTGGCAACCCCGTGAAAAAGGATGCCAGCGATGGTAAAGTTTTACCAGACGTTGTAAACGCGGAATCGTACACCACGCCCTGGTTGGCGAGCCACGCTATCGAAAATGGGTCGTCAGGCGAACCGGCTAATTCAAGTTTCGGGGCCTGGTGTAAAGTCGGGTTATAAAACGGTAATCTCGAAGCGCGCAAAGTGTCGATAGACACCAATATCAAATCGCGTTGCTCACCGGCAGCAAGCAAGCCGCCTTGGCTAGCCGATGGGTTCGGAGCACAGGCACACACCGTGAAAGCCAATGCCGAAATGATGAGGTGAAATCGCAACATTTGCATAGTATAAAGCTAGCGCCCACCCTAACGCGATGGCATTCTATGGTTGAATTACGCCATGGCAATACTCGATAAAATCCTAGCTTCTTGCATTCCGCTCGTCCCGAAGGCATTTATGCGCCCGCTCAGCCTACGCTATATAGCAGGTGAATCGCGCGAAGACGCCCTAGATCGCGGACGCCACCTTCAGGATAGCGCTTACCTCACCACCTTCGATTTGCTTGGTGAAGCCGTCACGAATAACAGTGAAATTGATGCTGCAGCGAGCGAGTATAAATCTTTAATTCAGACGCTAACAGATAATGGTTTTCCTGTGAACGTTTCGTTGAAGCCGACGCAAATGGGTCTCGATATTAGCCAAGATATTTGCTTTGAGACCGTGAGCTCCATCGTCCGTCTCGCCCAGCAGCAACAAGGTTTCGTACGCTATGAGATGGAAGAGTCAAGCACTATCGACGGCACTCTCGCGGTCTTTGGGCGTTTGCGAGAAGCGCACCCACAGGGTGTTGGTTGCGTACTGCAGGCAATGCTGTTTCGCACCCACGACGACGCTCAACGCCTGCTAGAAAGCAACCCACAGCAGCTGAACGTGCGTATGGTGAAAGGCATCTATGTCGAGCCTGCATCCGACGCCTATCAAGAGATGAGCGAAATTAATGCTTCATATTTAAAGACCACGCGCTTACTGCTAGAGAACGGTGCGTATGTTGCCGTTGCTACTCACGACCCACTCATTCTTGCTGGAGTTGCGCAAATACTAGAAGACATCCCAGAGGCGAAGGAGCGCATTGAGATACAAATGCTGCTTGGTGTCCAAGAAACTTTTCGCCGTCAAACACTTGATGCCGGTTATACGGTCAGAGTTTACATCCCTTATGGCAAAGAATGGCATAAGTACGTTACTCGTCGCTTAAAGCGTAATCCTAAACTTGCACGGCATGCTTTAACCGGAATGTTCAGCAAGCGCGAAAAGCCTTAAGGTTATTACTGCGTGGCAAACTCGTCGAGCAACACTGCAAGTGTTTGCGCGACTGCCTCTGGCATACCGACACTACGCTCAAAGCTAGCCCCTGCAGCACGAGCGTGTCCACCACCACCGATGCGACGCGCTACCTTATTTACGTCTAAAATAGTCTTAGAGCGGAAGCTGACTTTTATTTGCCCGGCATCACGCTCGCATAATAACGCAACCGCCTCGACATTTGCAACGGCACGAATGATGTCTAAGACTTCGTCAGTATCATCTAAACTACCGTTGCCTGCGGTGAGTAAATCGTTAGTCACCCACGCTACCGCGATCTTGCCATCCGCGTGATATTGCAAATTCTGTAAAGCAGCAGCCACGCCCAAAGGGCGCCCGTCTTCTAATTGTTGGTAAACCAAATCATAGATTCGTGAACTGTCTACTCCGCGTGCAACCAAGTAAGCTGCCATATCAAAAGAGCGCTGGTCTGAATTGGAATACTTCAACCAGCCAGTGTCGGTCATAAGAGCGACAAAAGCAGCTTCATAAGCTGCTAGTGGTAATGACTCTACACCGAGTAATTGGGCCAACTCGATCGCGAGAATGCCTGAAGCTGCAGCTTCGACGTCATGAAAGGCGGCGTCCCAAGTGTCGGGAGTCATCATGATGTGGTGATCCACCACCATCTTTGGCTGACTCCGCTTTAGTATTTCTGGCACCATCTCGCCAAGACGTCCTAGTTCATTGCAGTCGCAAGCAATGAGCAAATCATATTCGGGCAACTCACCATCAAATATTTTCCAGGGAGTTTTCTGTTCTAAAAAACCATAGCGTTGGTCTGGCAGATTCGGCAACATGATTTGCACCTCTTTTCCCATCGCGGATAGGGCGTGGTAGAGAACGATTTGAGCGCCAAGACAATCGCCGTCGGCGCGCAAATGGCCAGTGAGCAAAATGGTGGAACTAGACTTGATTAACGAAACTGCTTGTTGCATATCTTTTATTTTAACTTAATCTCCGGTCGAATTCAGCGTAATTAACTTTCTTGATAAGCCGTCTGCCGAACACAGAATATCGCATATCTGTTCGGCACTAGAAGCAGAACCGAACTCGCTCGTTTCAAAGCTGAGCACTCGCCCCCACTTGCCCTGCGCCAAGCTGCCAAGATCAGGGCGCCGCAATACTTCAGCACCACGGGCGGTGAGCGACTGCCACCACATCTGACTGCTAATTTCTGGGACAATTTCTTTGGCACAGCGCAACTCGTAAAGTGGGTCGAGTCGTTGGTTAGAAGCCAATGAGTCACACCCTAGAGCCGGAAGCAATCCACTCACTTCGGCAAAGGCTGGCTGAGGCCGATCAAAGTATTTATGCGTGCCAGGACAAAAAACAATGTCCACTCCGCCATGATCAAGCCGTCGTAATTCATCGGCTCGAAGGTTACCGCAATGCACAGCCAACGTTGACGATGTCAGCCCGCCAACAGCATCAAGCCAATCAACGGGTGACGCATAGTAGGTATCTTTTATGTTCAAGCCACGCCGTAAAAACAACTCGGCTAACCGGCCCGTGTCAGACTCTAGAAACTGGCGTTCTTCGTCATGTTCACCAAGATGAATAGAAACAATATTATCCGTGGCGTATTTTTCAAACACTTGGCGCGCAATTTTATCGGAAACCGAATAAGGTGCATGCAATGCGACTCCGCGGTAAGGAAAATCAGGTAAATCGGGTAAATCGCCCTGCGGTACGAACAATTCGTTGAAGGCAAAGACTTCAGGAAAATCAGGGCTTACATCACCTTCGGCGCCGGGCTCGCTGACATGGGTTGCGACTAATCCACAGCCATTCCCCGCCAATTGGTGGCGCGACTCGGCGGCACTTTCTTCAGGTGAAAGCCGCTCTGCAGATTTCCGCCACTCGAGGAGCGACTCCACCCATAGTGCGAAACTCTCGCGCGAAAACTTGTCGCGTGGCGCATCAAATGA
>CAWWAN010000141.1:0-3972 GCA_963934925.1 uncultured bacterium
GCAACAATATTATAAATTTCTAAGTCGTATTCGAAGCCATAAACTTCTTCGTCCCATTTCATCGACTCTATTAACGATTGCATAGCATACGCTAACTTGTCCGCGTTTTCGTGCTCGCTATAAACGTATAGATCAACAAGCTTGCCACTACAAGTCGTGAATGTGTCGCGCAACACGCCGAGATCGCCGGCCACCAACGCAAACAGATACGACGGCTTAGGATGCGGATCGTGCCATTCGGAATAATGGCGACCATCTGCAGTATCGCCGCTATCCATCAAATTGCCATTGCTGAGTAGCACTGGAAATTTTTCTTTGTCGGCGCTTAGGCTGACCTTGAAGGTCGTCATCACATCTGGACGATCTAAGTAATAAGTAATACGGCGGAAGCCCAAAGACTCGCATTGAGTACAGAACATTGATCCCGATTTGTACAGACCAGAAAGACTCGTGTTTAGTTGCGGTTGAATTTTAACCACCGTCTTCAAAACAAAACTTTCGGCGACATCGAGAAGCTGCAAACCTTCGTCGCTGAGCAGATACCGTTCTGTTGACAAGGCTACACCATCGATATAAATCTCTTGCAGTTCAAGGTCTTCTCCATCCATGAAAAGTTTGGTAGCGCTTGAATCTGCTCTACGACTGAGGTTAAGCTCGGCAGTAACTAAAGCGTATTCGTCTTCGAGGAAGAAATCGAGGCGGACTTGATCGATGCGAAAATCAGTCGGGGCGTAATCTTTGCGGTATTTAACTGTGGCAGTTGTATCTGACATTAGGGGCAAATTTTATCGACGCGCACTGATTAATGTTAGTGTTGTTCGAGGTGACTGCCTATTTTTTCTATATATTCTTGAGCGGCAGCGTATTTGGCGTCGTCGGCAGTGATTTGCTGCATCCACTCTATGGCCCGCTGGCCGTTCCCCTGTATTCCATAGTGAATTCCTAGTTGGAAAATCACTTCACCAAAACCTGGGCGGTAGTCCAATATCGACAGCATATAGTCTTCGAAGAGCTTATTATTGCCTTCCGCAAGGTATCGCCACGCATGCACGTAATCGTTACGCTCAAAGCCTGCGTATGACAAAACTGTAGTACGGCTAGCGTAGTCATCGGCTAGCAAGAAGTTTTGCGAGGATTCTAGCTTCAATGGCAGCACAAGCTCACCGCGTAAATAGGCCATACGCATATCAAAAGTTTGGTCGAAATAATGATCGCGCATCAGCGCCTGAGATTGGACCAATCCTGAATGCGCGAAAAACACGATGGCTAGTAAATGTGCCGTGTATTTAACCTTTGATTTCTTCAAGGAAAGGTTCTTCTTCTTTAGGGCAAGAGCGCTGTGAGCAGCCACCAAACCAAATCCTAAAGCCAACAAGAATGGTACTGCCCCGAACAAGTCGTGAGTAGCGAAAAACCCGAAGCAAAAGCCCAGCGCCAGAACCAATTCTTCGCTGAGAGATAGTGGGTGTCGTTGCTGCGTATTCGGAGTGCTCGAACTACGGAGCACCGCCGGCGTAGACAATTGAAAACTAAGTGCCTGATTAGGACAGCTCGCAACGCAATCTAAGGTTTTCATGCACTTGTTGTCGACTACCGCGCCAAACTCTTTGATTTCTTGGTGGACGATTACGTCAGAGCTACATGCCTTTGTGCAAGCCATACATGAGTTACACAGGTTTGGATCAACAACAATGCGACCTACTGAAAAAGAATCACTCGCGCCAAGAATAGCACCATAAGGGCAAGCGTAATTACAGAACGCTTTGTTACCGAGTAAATACACCACATAGCATCCTGCTATCAGAAACGTGATCACTGAAATTGTCGGACCAGGGAATGTTTTCCAGAAGGATTCTGTCACCCATTCGCTAGATGCATGCTGCACGCCGCCAGAACTTATTCTTGAATACAATGGGACCAAGAACATCCAAACGAATGCCATAACTGGCACGATTCGCAATGCACGCGAACGAAGTGGGCGTACACGAACTTTGAGACGGCGCAACACCCAAGCACAAGCATCTTGAACAGCCAAGAAATGGCATGCCCATCCACAAAAAAAGCGGCCGAAGAGTAAGGTGCTGGCGATGGCAACACCGAGAACTATCAGTCCAGGGTTAATGACTTTCTCGCGAGCGAACCTACTTGCTTCGGATGGCTCGAGTGGCGCTAAACTACTGCCTGTTAGCAACCAATGCGCGATATGCGCAAGCAGCAAAACCTGCACCAAGACCAAAACCAAAGCTCGCCGTCGCGAGTTACGCAGACGGCGAGCTTGAGGATCAATTAATTCAACCAATGGTTATTGTGGGATTTGTGCGCTTACAAACGAGTAAGGAGGAGCTGGTGACTTGAAGCTAAACAAGGCCAATCTACCTACTTTAGGTGCAGAGTCTGCAACGAACGAGTAGCTGTATGCGCTTCCCCATCGAACCGCGTTGTTCAGCGGAGAGTTTGCGAATGTACCGCCAACCCAAGCCATGACGCGACGCTGTGTACCGGGGTAAAGACCATCATATTCGAACCAATCTGTATTATTCAAGATGTCATCACTATGGTAATCGATGTCACGGAAGTGTTTATCACTCAAAACGGTATTAGCACCCACTGGTACAGCAAACGCGCGAACTGAGGTCTCCGAGTCTCTATTATAAACAGAATAAGCGTAGTGCCAGTTTCCATTAGCCAGTTGAGTAGCTTTTGACGCTACGAACACGCTACCATCATTAGGCAAATTTAATTCGCTGATGGTCACACCTGGGTCAACCGACTTCCAAGCGTCAACGCAATATTCTGCAACCTGAGTGGCCCCAACAAAGCTTACTCCAAAGCTAGAACCATTAGAGAAGGAAACTTCACGCCACGAAACGTTATTCGCTCCGTTGCCTTGCAGCATGCAATCCTCAGGTGTTAGATACTGGATTTCAACGAAGTAACGAGCACCGACGTTGAGAGCTGAGTCGAGATCGTCGTTATCTACAATTACACGACGGGCAAGGCGCCCAGAGTAAGGAGGATCTAAGACAGGCGGGTACGGGAAGTATCCAGTGTAGGCATTCACTTCAGAGCGCGCACTAAGATCAGATTGGAAGCCATTCAAATAAGCACTGTAAGGGTCTGAACAACCTATTCCCAGAGTCGAATAACCTGTTGGAATACAAGTACCACAGAGGCTTTGATCAAGAGCAGCGAAGCCCTGCTTCACCCAGTTCATGCCAATTTGCTCGAACAGTCCATCCTTGAGCCTGAAGATGTTTGTTGAAATAATCGGGTGATCATTGTTGTAAGACGTCCAAGTTAGGGGCGCGTCACCTATATTACAGGATATAGAACCAAAGCTAAACGATGACTGAGAGCCGCTTTTGCCATGAGAAATATAATCGTAAATGTCAGCCACGATAATATCGGGTTGCGGAGAGCCCATGTTGCTGTTGGTAGCCGAGGCAGTCAGTTGACTAGCAACGAGGCCGGCTATGGTGGCGCCGACTAGTAATACCGGCAAGGCGATTCTGGAGAATGGAGAGTTCATTTTTATTGCTAAGAGAAAGGGGGGGATACCCAAGTATAGCTAATAATCCAAACGTTCGCGCCGGCTTAAAGCCTTTATTTGTGCTTCAAGCACCTGAGCTTCGCCTCTAGAGCCCATATTCTCTATCTTTTTCAGAACTCGCCATGGCCGCCCTGCCCGCGTCGACTTGGCCCCGCCTGTTATTTCGCCGTTATGCTGCGCCAATCTTTTAGCGAGCTCTAGGCAAACACCGACGTATGTGCGACTCTCGTCCTCAGAAATCAGAATGTATACCGTCCATTTTTTATCTGATTTTGAAGAAGACGTCTTGTTTGTGGTGTGCTTTGGCATTGCTAATACTATTATATGCTCACCAATGTGTGCGCCCGTAGCTCAGCTGGATAGAGCATCGGACTTCTAATCCGACGGTCGAGGGTTCGAATCCTTCCGGGCGCACCATTTTC
>CAWWAN010000142.1:0-3939 GCA_963934925.1 uncultured bacterium
GCGGCAAACTAGTGTCAAGTTCGTAGGTTACCGTTTGCGGGAAGCCAACACGGTCGTTCGGCTCGCTACCTTTAAACATCCTGCGCGCTGCAGCTAGGCTGAACATTGTCAAGCCTTCAAGGTCCTTGTTCTCTTTATTCGTTAAAAGAGTTACTACAATGCCTGAACCGAAACATGCCATTAAATTGTAAAGCGCGCCGATGTATTTAAATGGTGCACTTAAGGCTTCACCAGTTTCGGGATCGATAGACGGCACACCATGAGCGATTGGCTCAATCAATTCGTGAGGCAGCAAGCGACCAAGAATAATCATGACGGTGCCGGCCAAGAATGTTGCCATAGCGCCCTTAGTATTAAATCGGCGCCAGAAAATACCCATGAAGATGCAGGCAACGAGTGGTGGCGTGAAAGTCGAATGGAAGAAACCATGCGCTTCATAAAGGTTGTCAAACAGCGAAAAAGACCATGCGGCACCAACACCAATTACGGTTGCCCCAGCAGATGCAACCATCGCAACTTTCAGGTGATGCTTGTCATCATGCTGAATACCGCGCAACTTACTAATTGGCTCATAGACATCGTTAACAAACACCGCAGAAATCGCATTGATCAAGGTGTCTACAGTCGACATTAGCGCAGCGGTCACAGCTGCTACGAAAAAGCCGAAGCCCGCCTTTGTTGTAAGGATACGCGTAACAATCACAAAAACAGTATCAGGATCGGTGTCTGGAGACACCAAAGTTGGGTCTTGCGTCATCATCCCGTAGCCAATCCATCCTGCACAAGAAACAGCTATCGCAGAAATAGGCAGCGCAAACAAAATGTTAAACGCTGCAGCTTTACGACCATGATCCACGGATCTACAAGCTAAGAAGCGCATGACTAAGCCTTGGTTCATAAACAAGAAGCCTATCGAACCGGCAACCGCGTCTTGCCAGAAAATTCCGACGAAGTTAAACCCTGGATCGTCGTTAAAATTAGATAACGGTAATTTAAATTCAGTTGGTAGGGTATTCCAGAAAGCGTCAAAGCCGCCGAACCAATTAAGGCCGAGGATAAACAGTATGACTCCGGCAAACAACAGAATGAAGCCCTGCAACAAGTCCGTGAAAATCACCGCCGTCTGACCACCAAAAGTGATGTAAACGCCAGCAACGACTGCAACCACCCAAATAATTTCCATCAGCGACCATGAGTCGCCAAGAATAGGGCCCAAGGTTTTAGCCATGGTCAACAAGCCAATGCCAACATAACCGAGCATGTACATTAATAACACGCCGGTAGCCAAAGCGCGAACTTTAGCATTAAAGCGGCGTTCGAAATATTCTGGTATCGAACGCACCTTCATGTAATAAATAATCGGCAACCATCCGAAAATAAATAATGGCATGAAGAACCAGTCATTCATGTATGCCATCGAACCGCTAAAGCCATGCTCGAAAGACTTACCTGAATACTTTAAAAAGCTGTGGCTACCTACTCCGGTAGCGACAATAGACATCGTGATAAGCCACCACGAGAAACGACGACCCCCAAAGAAAAAATCGCTGGTCGATTTGTTGAATCTGGCGAAGTACGAGCCGAAGCCAAGCACCACGGCAAAATAACCAAGAACAATAAACCAAAAGATGGGCGAAGAGCCCGCATCGGCGGCGGCAGCGGCGGCGGCGTCAGATCCGCTTTGCGCAACGTGTTGCATTAATAAAGAAAGCATAGCCATCAGACGTTAAGTGCGGAGTAAGTTAGGGCGCCATGAATTGCCGCATACCAGAGGTAACCAAAAATCAAAACCTTGGCCCAGCGACGGTGCGAAGCTCGCGTCCAGTCGCAGGCCTTTGATTTAAAGACAAGCAACATACCGCCGAGAAAAAAAATGCCCCCTACCCCATATAAATAAATATACGGCAGCCAAGCGCGGTCAAAGTCAGGGTATTCATCCATGAATCAAGCTGTTTTCGCGAACGCGTTCTACGACGCGCGGGATTGAGGTGACATGCGGCACCAAATAATCAATTTCGTGGGCTGCAGAACCAATAGATCCTGTAACCCATTCGGGTGTATGCGGCAAGTGCATGATACCAACGGCGGACGGCGCCGCTGGGTTGCCATCGACACGCATTGCTATCGGTTGGCTTAAATCTAAAGACAGCACATCGCCAATCACCAAGTCGGGGGACTCGCGTTCGAGCACGGCTCGGTACTGCGGACGATCGCATTGTACATCGCGCCCGCAGAAATCTAGGCTGCGACCGCTGGGGCCGAGATGCTGCTTGCCCGCCCTGCCATAAACTCGCAAGCGCGATGAACCGGGAGCGGTACTCTGCCCGTCGTCGACACTAAAACCGTGATGAGCGAACCAGGTGGTTATCTTCTCCGTTGGCGCGTTGGTGACGAACACCACGTTGACATCGTTGTCGAGCAACCATTGCAGCACGCGCGCACTACCCTCCGCTAAATCGTGTTCTACTTCGTTACGGAAGTTTTCGCAAGTTGAAGCGTAGCAAGAGTCAACGAAAGATAAAACCGTTGCGAACTCTTCCAGGATTGATTTTTTTAATTCAACAGAATATTCGCACGGAGCGTCGTCAATGTACTGCGCAATCGAAGTTGGCACCGCAAAGTAGTCTTCGTCAACAAAGGACGAAAAGACACCGTCGATGCGCCATCCGTATTGGTGCGGACTCTGTAAAACTTGCCCGTGAAAATGACTATATACTTCTTCTAGGTGCTCTTGCGACCAACCACACATACGGCGCAAATTAGTTTGCACGGTTTGATGGACGGCCTGTAGCTCGCGTTTGGGGTTAGTCCATACGCCATCGAAATCACTTACAAAGGTCAAGGGGAATGACATCCCCTATATTCTAGCGTCGCACTGCAACTACTGCGTCACCGACTTCTGTGTCACTGCCGACGCCGGCAATTAATCCCAAATTGAAGTCTACTAACAAGAAATCACATGAGGCAATCGCGCCGTCATCAGCAGTCAATTCGAAGTCATCGATGCGGCCGATAGTTGTATCGTCGATTAAGAAGTTGCCTGCACCTGCCGAATAGCTATGTATCTTCGTGCCATCAGCGCCCATTAGCGAGCCCGTAACAACCTGGCCGGTTTGGTCTAGTTCGAATGAGAGCACGCGCTCGTTATGGCGGCGGCCGACACCGAAGCCACCTGACCATGACCCAGACAAATCGATGCCAAGAAACTCTTCGTCACCTATTGAGAGCATTATTTCAAAAGATCCTCCTACAATCTCACCCATTAGGTCTAGGTATAGATAGCTACCGCCAATAGTATTCATCGAGCCAGCCATCTGCCCTTCCATGTGCAACTTACTTATTCCAGCACCAGAGAAAAAGTCCATGGCCAATTTACCATCAGAGAAAAAGTCAGCCTCGATACTAGCATTTGTAGCAGCCCATTCATTGCCACGGCTATCGGCCGCCACTGAAATATCGCCATTCGTATCCGCGTTGAAGTAGAACAGAATATCGTGATTCTCTGGATCAGCCGGGGTTAGTCTTCCTACCCAAGACCCGCTAAGATCAGATGCCGCAAACCCAGTGCCCCCTGAAGAGCCTGAAGAGCCTGTAGATCCACTGTCAGATGCCGCACCGCAGCTAATGGCGAGTGCAAAAAGTGAAAAGTATATTAGTTTGTTCATTATTACAATAAGACGCACGAAGTTGTGATTAGTTCCACGCTATTTAGTCACGAATGATTTCTACACGGCCTTCACCTACTGCTGAATCGACTCCGGTGCCACCCACTAATGTTAGTTCGTGGTCGAGCAATAAGAAATCACATTCGGCAATCGAGCCATCGTCAGCAGTCAAAACAAGACTATCAATACGACCGACCCCGGTGTTCGTTGCAGCAAAGCTGCCGGCGCCCAAGGAGTAGTGATGAATCTCGTGGCCAGTAACCCTGTGGGTCAT
>CAWWAN010000143.1:0-3869 GCA_963934925.1 uncultured bacterium
GGCCACCCATTGGGAGGCACCTCTGACCATGGCCGCGAACTCCGCGACACTTTTGGCGACTTAGATTTGGTACCGGTCCTCGGCAAGTATGTGATTGCAGCAGATGATTTCAACCGCGCGCCTAAAATTATCGATTCGGCCCAGGGAGAGCTCATTGTATTCACTCCAGGCGGGAAAATAATCGGGCGCACCTCTGCGACTGATGTACCGGCGGTCGTTGAATTTTTAACGACCGGCCTAGACAGCTTCGCAAGTATGAGCGCAGAAGAGTCGGGCGCAACAATTAGCGAAGATTTGTTGAGCGGCGCCTCCCGCACTGAAGATGACTTCCCTGACGAAGGCCTGTCCTTAGAAGTGTTTACCCGTGCGGCGAATTCACTTGATATAAACACCATCAAGCGCAACCCCTGGAATAAGGATTACATTTGGTTTAATAGCGACGAAATAAAGCGCTTCGTTAAGCCAATAAAGATTAGTAGTAAAAAGAGTTTAGCCACTGACTTGCTTGGCAGGATAATCGATCACGGCCTACTGCCTCCCTACGTTGGCGCACCGAGTTCATGGGACCACGAAAACACTCTTGAATCAGAATTGATCTTTTCGTGTAACTCAATCATCAAAAGTCGTTCTACTTATTTGATTAGCGGCTCGGCGCATTACGAACAAGACGGCAAGGTGCTGAATGTGCAAATGCGAGGCACTGCCATGTATGACGATTCACGAGATCAATTTGGGCTATTTGAAATAGTCGCACTTGCCGAATATGTTGATGGCAACAATGCCCCACAATTATTCACGACCGCATTACGCAAAGTAACTTCTCTAGATGGTTGGCATCGCGTACCACCTAAAGCATTGTCTGATTACGCTGATGTTTATTATTCTGTAAGCGGCTCAGGTAATCCGAACAAGTAGCCCTGCGCGTAGTCGACTCCGAGCTCTTGTAAGACTTCAAAGTCTTCCTCTTCCTCGACACCCTCGGCGACAATGGTTGCATTCCATGGAGCGACCATCTGCATCAGATTAAAGAGCATGGTGCGCTGCTCTTGACGTTGTGATATTTTCGAGACAAGGGCGCGGTCTATTTTTACAACTTCGGGGCGTACCAACAATATCGTCTCCAGGCTGGAGAAGCCGTTGCCGACGTCATCTAAAGCAATTTTGAGGCCTGCCGCGCGAAGTTTTTGTAGCATTTCTGCAAAGAGTTGTGGCTTTTGTACGAGCTCTTTTTCGCTTAGCTCTAAGCAGACGTTCGACAAGCGCTCTCCCTGTGGCAGCATACGCAGAATTTCTTCGGCCATATGGTATTCAAGGGAAGACGGCAAAATATTGACATGACAAGCTTGGCCCGGACGCAGAGTTCGAGTTGCCCGAGCGCACGCCTTAAAGGCATTCATATCCACTAAATTTACGATGCCCACGTCTTTGGCGAATTGCAGAAAATCTTCCGGGCTGTGCAGCCCTGGGCAACTACTTCGCGTAAGCAATTCGTAACCCGCTACGCTGCGATCTTTCAGATCAATAATGGGCTGGCGCAATGCGAAGAATGAACTTGGTTCACGTAACAACTTAACCATCTCTTCGGTATTCAGACGTTGATTACTAACAGCAGTGAATAAATTATCTTCGTGAATAATGCGGCCTTTACCCAACCGCTTAGCCGCGTGCAAAGCGCGCTCGGTACGCTCAATGAAATCAGCAACTGCCTCGTCTTCTTTGTTAGCGCTAACCAGCCCGAGACTTAAGCCGATGCGAATGTGTGGGAAACGCTCGGCAACTACTGCAGTCGACAACCCGTTAAATAATTTCTCGGCAACCAGCGTCGCTTCGGATCGATCGGTATCTGGCAGTAATACCATAAACTCATCGCCACCTAAACGCGCAACATGGTCGGTAGAGCGGACGGCACCTTCAATCATGGACGAAACATTGCGCAACACTTCGTCGCCGGTACTATGACCGTAAACGTCGTTAATGCGTTTGAAATCATCGAGGTCAATAAACAGTGCCTGTATATCGGTTTTATTTACTCTGCGGCGCTCTACTTCCTGCTCGATCGAGCGGCGTAAGCCTCGGCGGTTTAGAACTCCGGTAAGAGGGTCGAGCCGGCTAAGGCCTTCGAGTTGAGTTCTAAGGCGAACCGTATCTGTTGCATCGCGGCATATTCCGACAATGCGGCTTGGCGATCCGGAGGGGTCACGCGCCACTTCAGCCTGCATATTAAGGTGCTGAAATTTACCATTGGATAACATGACTCGGTATTCAATATCCACTAGCGTGTCGCTCGCCACCAGCTCTGAAGTCGCGTTTACAATTTTCGCGACATCTTCGGGGTGCACTCTCTCAAGCATCTCATCACGACTCTTTATTAGGGCAGTGCTTCCGACACTGTGCATCTCTTGAAAGGATGCGTCACCATAAAACTCTTCGTCATGGATACTCCAACTCCAGTTGCCCAGCTTAGAGAATGATCTGAATAACGAATTACTGTCAAAGGAAGTCGCCTTGCTACCATCTTTATCAGACAAAAGGCGGTGTGAAAACCCCGCAAAGGTGGTGCTCAAAAATGTTTGCACAGCAAGGCGCATCTTTTCAGGCAGAGGGTTGCCGTGTTCTGCACGCAACTCTTTGATAACCTCCGCCTGGACATCTTGAATCCTATCCGGAGACCAGCCGTCATCCGCAAGTTGTACGCCAAACGAGACACCATCGACATCACGCTCGCCAACCGCGGCGGCGCGCATTTGGCTCGTAAAATCGAAAGATGTTAGTGAGGTACTCATTAAAGGCACCCCATTATCGGCTAATTGCGCCTATTTATTGAGTATTTTGCGCTTTTTCAAAGCGAAAAGCGCAATATTCAATCACCCTATTTTCTGCCCACCAACGGTCAGCATCGGCCCAGGTCAAGCTATTAGCAGCCTGTGCTCCAAAAAAACCACAATGTCCGCCGTGTTTAGACAACAATAGTCGCAGATTGGGATTGTTCTCAACAGCCTCGCGTGTTGGCTCGCAATAAGGTACTAGCGGGTCGTCTTCGGAGTGAATAATCAGCGTCGGTATTTCTATTTTAGGAATAACATGCAAGGCCGAAGCGCGGTCGTAATAGTCACTCGCGCTATCAAAACCGAATGATGGCGCTGTCCATTGCTTATCAAAGGAATAAAAATCTTCGTAGCCGTAGCCAGCGTCTTGCGGATACAACTCTGGGTATTCGGCGGCTTTGTTTTTCATAGACTTAACAAATCCGAGTAAAAACTTTTTCATATACATACGATTCATAAAACCCTTATGCATCGTGCGCGAAGTGCTCACTAAATTAAACGGTGTCGATACACAAACCATTGCTTTTAAGTTGGGCGGCAATCGCTTACCCCACTTGGCGACCGCGTGCGTGATAATAGAACCGCCGAGTGAATATCCTGCCAATGCAATTGGCGCCAATGGAAATTCTTTAGCGATGTAATCAAATGTCGCTTCAACATCTTCAGTGAGCGCCGCATGATACAAAGTGGGTGTACGTTTTTCGCTGCCCCCACAATTTCTAATGTTGATACGTATTACGCTCCAGCCTTGCAAGAAAGCTTTTTGTGCAACGCCTAACATATAAGGCGATTGCGAGGAGCCTGACAAACCATGCACCATCACCAATAGTGGCTTCACGCGATCTTTCTGCACATTAAGCTCGAGCAAAATCGAAGTGTCACTATCAACATCGAGCCACTTTTTTTCAGAAATGCTGTCGAATGGCCCAGAAGGACGTGGCAACATCGACCCCGCTATCGTCATCGCGTGTTGATCACGCAATAATGGGTGAGGAAAGAAAGCGGGAAAGCGGGGTTTTTCTAGCATTTACCAACCGCCATCAA
>CAWWAN010000144.1:0-3840 GCA_963934925.1 uncultured bacterium
TCATGAAAACTTTTAGTCCTGTAAAATGGAACCCGGCCCCAGGAAATCCGCAAACTGCTGTTGTCGGAAAATATCGCATTGCTGATGGCAACGATGTTGAAGACGCGCAGCCGTTACTTGACCTCGAAGTCTCTAGTTAATGTTCTCCGAAAGCCTAGTATTGATACTAACGCAAACTCTTGCAGTTGCAAGTTTGGCGCTAATTGCGATACAGCTAATTGCTTCGCGCAAATCGCGCCGCCGAGCCGATGAGTTGCTTGCCCAACTAGAAGTAGGACGCCGCGAATATCGCCTGATGCAATATCGCGCGACAAGCAATAAGACTATCATGGAAATCTCAAGCATTTTCATTGGCAGTACACAATCCAGTCTTGACGATGCCGTTCACTCTGCGCTGCAGTTGATTGGTGATTTTTATAAAGTAGAGCGGGCGTCCATTTTATTGCTCGACAAAGAAGCTGGAACATTCTCATGTATTAACGAATGGTGCAAGGTCGGTGTTAGCGAGCAGTTCCAAGAGTTACAGGATATCCGTTTTGAGGACTACCCCTGGTTGTCTGACAAGACTAAATCACGATGCCCGGTCTTAATTCACAGCATCAATGATGTGCCGCGCAGCAGTAAAGCATTACGCCTACAGATGCAGGGGGCAGCGACCAAGTCTATGATGGTGGTGCCGCTCATTAACCGCGACCACGTTCTTGGTTGCCTACGCATTGAAGCCACCGCAGCTGAACGTGAGTGGTCAAGCGCTGAGCATGAGGGGCTCAATCTAGTTGCCGAGATTCTTGCTTCCGAATTGTCGCACCTCCAGGCAGAACAGGATATTCGCGACAGTCAGCGCAACTTCCAGAACATGATTGCTTATGCTCCGGTGGCAATGTTTGTGTTTAACCGCAAAGGCGTCATTCAATATGCCGAAGGCCGAGCGCTTGCCCGCGCCGGCTTCATCAGTACACAGCTTCTCGGGGAAAAAGCAGGGGATGCTTTTGCTGGCAACCAAATATTTAACGACGCTTTAGCCCGCGCACTTGGCGGAGTTGACTTGCACGTAGGCTTAAAGCTTGGCGCTCGCGACTTCGATGGCCACTTCACTCCTGTTATCGATAGCAATGCGAAGGTTACATCGGTGGTAGTGACAGCAATTGACATTAGCGACCGCGCACAATTCGAAGAGCGACTTGCAAAAGAAAAACTTTATGACAACGTAACGGGTTTACCAAACCGTAATTTACTGCTCGAAAAGATTATCCATTTTCAAGAGCGATTTCAGCGGGGTATCATCAAGAGAGGCTACCTTTTAGTTTTAGCTGTCAATCGCACCGCACCACTACACAGTGCACTTGGTTCTGCCGCTATGCACGAAATGATACGTCAAATAGGCGATCGCCTTACAGCATACTTTGCTGGTGACAAACATATCGCCCACATCGGCGAATACGACTTTTGCGTACTCACTGAAGATCTCAATAACGACAACGATGCCTTAGAGATGGCACGCGAGTTACAGCTCGAATTTGCAACACCATTATTCCTTGAAGAGCGCCAGCTAAATATCACGTGCAGCATTGGCGTCGCGCGCAGTGATGTACGTCAAGAGAATGCCGAGGATTGGCTACGCGAAGCACAAACCGCCTGCGTCTCTGCTAGTAAAGATGGTGGAGGCACCGAACGAATGTTCCATCTGGCCCTGGCTTCCGAAGCCCTAAGCTCATGGCAACTAAGCGAGCAATTAAAGCAGGCTATTTCCGGGAACACTATTGACGCTTGGTTGCAGCCCATCGTCAACATGGAGACCAAGCAGCCTATTGGCTTCGAAGCCCTAGCGCGCTGGGAGATTTCACCGGGCAATTTCATTCCGCCAAATCAATTCATTCCGATTGCCGAAGAGTACGGCTTAATCGAAGAACTTGGCAATATCATGTTACGCAAATCATGCCGATTACTCAGCGAATGTCATAAGATGAGTGACGCTTTCAAAGATCTTTATGTAAGCGTGAACGTCGCTTCTAGCCAACTAGAAAAGAGCAGCTTCCTGCCAAGTGTCAAGCGCTTGATTGAAAACTACCATATTCAACCCCACTTACTGCAACTTGAAATAACAGAACGCGAAGCGGTAAACCCTAATCAAGAAGTTGTGCCGTTATTGCATAAGGCACACGAGATGGGCTTCAAAATAGCTTTAGATGATTTTGGAACGGGCTATAACTCATTAAGCTACCTCAACAATCTTCCTGCCACTTCACTTAAGATTGATCGCTCGTTCGTAGTCGGCATGGATAGTTCCTCAACCGGAATCAAAGTGATTACTTCCATTATCGAATTGGCACGTACTCTCAATTTGTCTACAATTACAGAGGGTGTCGAAACCGAAAGTCAACGTCAGCAATTGTTAGCGATGGGTTGTATCGACGCCCAAGGATATTTATTCTCGCGACCGCTGAGTCCTAATCAAGTAGCGGGATACTTAAGCGACCACAGTCCAAGCATAAAAGGATGACAAAAACACTAGTGCTCAACGTAGTCGGCCTCACTCAAGAATTACTTGAGAGTGGTGCGATGCCGAACCTACAAGCCTACGCCGCTGCACAGCAGCAAAAGCCTATTCGCCCAGCATTTCCGGCAGTGACTCTAACTGCTCAAGCCAATATGCTGATGGGCACGACTCCCGACCAACACGGCGCGGTAGGCAATGGCTGGTACCACCGCGACTTAAGCGAAGTGTGGTTGTGGCGACAGTCGATAAAACTAATCACTGGTGCCGGCAATGGCAAATCAATCTTTGAACGTTGGCGAGAAGCAAATAGTGATCCGCAGCAACGTCAAAGTCATCAGCTGTTTTGGTGGTTCAATCTGCCAAGTGATGCCGATTACAGCATTACCCCCCGCCCAACTTATTTCGCGGATGGGCACAAGGGACCTGATATTCATGCTTACCCACCACAATTGCATGAAGATGTCACGAGCGAGTTGGGCGAGTTTCCGCTCTTCAGTTTTTGGGGGCCGAACGCAAATATAAAGAGCACGCAATGGATTATTGATGCCGCGTTATTGCATCTCAAGAAGCATCCTTATGGATTGCATATGAGTTATTTACCGCACCTTGACTACGACCTACAGCGCTACGGCGCAAACTCTGCTCAGGCGCGGCGGGCGTGCAGCGATCTGGATAAGGCGTTGGGACCTTTGCTGCAACTCGACGACACTCAGCTTATGGTACTAAGCGAATACGGTATCGAAGATGTCGACAACTGCGTATTGCCGAACAAGATACTCAACGAAGCGGGTTTGTTGCAAATACACCACGCAAAAAACGGTTCGCTGCTCGATCCTGGTAACTCACGCGCCTTTGCCGTTTGCGACCATCAAATCGCTCATGTCTACGTCAAAGACCCTGCTGACATCGAGCAGGTTCGCCTGTTACTAAGCGCTGTTGACGGCGTTGAAAGCGTGCAAGCGCGACAAGACATCGCCGAATTAAATCACCCGCGAAGTGGAGAGTTGATCATTACCGCTACGCAAAAAAGTTGGTTTGGATACCAGTACTGGCTCGACCATCAAGAGGAACCCGACTTTGCACGCTGCGTCGATATCCACCGTAAACCTGGCTACGATCCGTGCGAGTTATTCTTAGACCCACAGATAAAATTCCCTAAGCTTAAAATCGCCTTCACGCTACTCAAAAAACTTGTCGGCATGCGCTACACCATGAATGTAGTTCCGCTTGACACTAGTTTAGTGAAAGGTTCACATGGGCGTCGTCCGAGCCGACCAGAGTTGGGGCCACTAATTATCGCACCAGCGCACCTGATGCCAGATGGCAACGTCATTGATTCGACC
>CAWWAN010000145.1:0-3793 GCA_963934925.1 uncultured bacterium
GATTCTTCAAGCGCTAGTGTTTCACTCAAACGATCAACGGCGGCCTTGCCCATACAGTAAGCGCCCCATCCGGCGTAACCGCCCCAAGCTGCACCGGAGCTAATGTTAATCAATACCCCACTGCCTTCACGATCGCGCACATGTTGCGCATAGGCTTGGCTTCCATACAGCACGCCAAAGACATTCACGGCGAAGTGGCGCTGTAAATCTTCATCGGTTAAGTCACGCAACGCCACTACCGGTTCAAGCATGCCGGCGTTATTCACAAATAAATCTATCGCGCCAAACTGATTATTAACCTGCGACACAAAATCAAACATCGCCTGACGGTCGCTGATATCAAACTGCGCAGTCATCACATCACTGCTGCCGTGTAAAGGGATCTCGCTTCTAGAGCACAACGCTAACTTAGCGCCTAATGAATGGAAATCTTGGGCGAGGCCTGCGCCAATGCCACGCGAGGCCCCGGTAATGAGAATGACTTTTCCTGTTAGGTTAGTGGCCGACATGGCCATATCATATCAGCGAGTGCGGCCGCTATTTTTCAATCTGCGGCGCTTTGGCGCAGTACCGCCAGTAGCAGCATTGCGTCGCGCGCGTTTCTTTTGCTGGACGCTCGGTTTAGCACGAATGTTTTCGTCGGGTTTAAAGCCATTAATAACAGAACGCTTTATCGGATGCCCCAATAATTTCTCGATATCGTGCAATAACTTAGTTTCGTCAGCAGACACTAATGAAACGGCATGCCCCGATTCTCCGGCGCGACCAGTACGACCGATGCGGTGCACATAATCTTCTGGCACATTTGGTAATTCGTAATTAACCACGTGCGGAAGTTGTTCAATGTCTAAACCGCGCGCTGCAATATCCGTAGCCACTAACACTTGCATTTTACCTTCTTTAAATTCTTTCAACGCCCGAGTGCGCGCTGCCTGCGATTTATTGCCATGAATAGCCGATGACGGGATTCCTGACTTGGTTAGCTGCAAAGATAAACGGTTCGCGCCATGCTTGGTGCGCGTAAACACTAATGCTTGATACCAGTTATCTTCTTTAATTAAGTGCGCTAGCAATTCACGTTTTCGCGTTTTGTCAACAGGATGGATGATTTGCGCTACTTTGTCTGCTGTTTCGTTGCGTTTGGCCACCTGAATCTCTTCGGGGTAAACCATGAAATCTTTAGCTAGTTCGCGGATCTCGTGAGAGAAGGTCGCCGAGAACAACAGCGTTTGGCGACTCGTTGGCACAGCATTAACAATACGGCGAATGTCGCGAATAAAGCCCATGTCCAGCATTCTGTCGGCTTCGTCTAAAATTAATGTTTCTACTCGGTCGAGCTTAATGGTGCCCTGCGACATATGATCCATCAAGCGCCCTGGGGTGGCGACCACAATGTCGACGCCAGCGCGCAACTTCTTAAATTGCGGATTAATATTTACGCCGCCGAAAATAACCATCGACTTAAAATCGAGATAGCGACCGTAAGAGGCAATGCTTTCTTCGACCTGCGCTGCTAATTCGCGTGTCGGAACCAACACTAGTGCGCGTATATGACGTTTGCCGCCACTACTTCCTTTCTTCTGCAGGTTCTGCAACAACGGCAAAGTAAAGCCAGCGGTTTTACCAGTGCCGGTTTGTGCGCCCGCCAATACATCAATCCCATCAAGAACCAACGGAATGGCGCGTGATTGAATAGGGGTAGCCTTGGTATAGCCTTGGTCTTTGACCGCACGAAGCAACTCGTTCGATAGCCCTAGTTCGGAGAATTTATTAGTCATAGTCAACGTAAACGAGCAGAGATTGTAACCGCGCCGATAAAATAAGCCACTTCGATGACTCAACTTGCCATATCACTCGCGCCTATGGAGGGCATTACCGATCGTAGCTTCCGCCATTTAATTGTCGAATGCAACGCTCCGGGAAGTGTAGCAATGACTACGACCGAATTTGTGCGAGTGTCACAAACTCCAACACCGCTCGCAGAATTAGTCAAAGTGCTGGGTGACAAGCCCGCAAACACCAAAACCGGCATTCAGCTAATGGGCAACGATGTCGACATCCTCGTTGAAAGCGCGCGCCGTGCTGCCGAAGCTGGCGCCGACTTCATTGACTATAACTTCGGATGCCCCGCGCCTCGTGTTTTCAAACATGGTGCTGGGTCAGCATTGTTAGCTAGGCCAAATTTAATCGCTGACATAATAGTGGCAAGCAAAGCCGCCGTTGATGTCCCGGTAAGCGCGAAAATACGCTCGGGCATTGAGCACGATTCGAATGTCGAAGATATGTGTAAGCAAATTGAAGACGCTGGTGCTGACCTGATTATTATTCACGGCCGCCTAAAAACCGATCGCTATACCGACCCTGCTGATTGGTCACGCATCACGCGTGCGGTAAATGCGGTTAACATTCCAGTACATGGCAATGGCGATGCAGTCGACAGCGCTACCATTCAAAAAATGATTGACGAAACCGGATGCGCGGGAGTGATGATTGGTCGCGGCGCTCTGAACAATCCATGGATATTCGATGAGTGGGCGAATAATACACCGCGGCGCAGTCCATCTGAGTTTTTTAAATGGCTACAGCTTTATGCGCAGCGCATGGCTGACGGTGACGCGACACCGACTCAGGTACTCGGCAAATTAAAGCAGGCTGCCAAAGCAATGGGTCCCGCGGGCAATATCCCGTTCGAGCATTCACTTCTTCGTGGCAACGACTTCTTCGGCGAGCTCAAGCATCTTTTGTCTAAAGACCTCGCTTGAGTATTGCAGAGAACTCTGACGGATGTGCCCGGCATTCCAGCTAGCATCTTCGGCTAGTTGCAGCGCGCCCATAATTTCATCAAGGGTTTGCGCGTTAAAGTGAACGCCTGTTTCGCCATGGCGAACGGTTTCTTGAGTGCCGCCCTTCTTTAGCGCAACCACTGGACGCCCCGCCGCCAACGCCTCAACCGGCGCGATTCCAAAATCTTCTTCTGAGGGAAATAAAAAACCTTTTGAGTTCGCATATAGTTCGGCCATTTCTGAATCATCGACAAATCCTAAAAACTCTATGGTTGGTCCAGCTATTTTTTCCAATGCTTCGCGCATGGGTCCGTTGCCCGCAATCTTTAACTTTATCTGTAATTTATTGCAAGCCTCAATAATTAAATCGACGCGCTTGTATCCTTCGAGCCTAACAGCGCAGAAATAATAATCGCCCGGCTCAGTCGCTTCGCCCGCTGTAATAAACGGCTTAATATCAACTCCGGGGTAAACGACCCGCGCATCAACGTTATAAAACTGTTTAACGTAAGCTGCGATGTACTGCGAGTTAGCAACAAACATATCTGGATTGGCGCCATGCTTTTGATCCCATTTTTGGAATCGATTGCAAAAAACATTCAACAGTGGATGTACCACTTTAGGGTAACCTGATAAAAACATTTCGCGGCGATCGTAAGCGAACATCGCCGGGCGATGGATATAGCACAGGTGCGGTATTCCTTCGGGGCTAACGATGTTCTTTGAGTATGAAACTGACGAGGACAAAAGCAAATCTATGTCCCAGTCCATTCGCTTGGTCATGCCATCAATAATGCTCGGGTATAGCGGAAACGGCCAGCGGTATTTGCTTGCCGGAACTAACTTTTGCAGCCACGATGACCTGATGTCCCAATCGGAGTACTGCCCATTCTGCTCGTCATGCAAGGTATACACCGGCGCCTCTGGCCACAGGCGGTGAAAGTCTTCCAACACCTTCTCTGCCCCGCCGTGGCGGACAAAGTCATGAGCGATGGCTACTTTCATTTTTA
>CAWWAN010000146.1:0-3788 GCA_963934925.1 uncultured bacterium
CACTTAAAAATAAATGCGCAGCAAGCTGAAGACTTTAGTTTCTTGATGGCTATTCCAGTAATCATTGGCGCGGCAGTTCTTAAGCTACCTCAGCTAGATTTCGAAAAAGGACTTGGCTTGTCAGCGATAGAAATCAGTATGGCTTTGCTGCTGAGCTGTGTTGTGGGGTTAATAGCCTTGCACGTACTGCACCGTGTTCTTCAAAAGCGCAGGCTGCACATTTTTGCGCCGTACTGTTTAACTGTTGCGATTGTCGTACTGCTAACCACGCATTAACTAAGACTTGGTGCGACGGTAACCCGCGACCCAACGGCTCAACACCGGGCCAGGGCATTCGGTGCTTTTGAGCTCTTTGTGCCCATAAACATTGCTGCTCTTGATCGAATACTTTTGACACAGTTGGTCCACCAACCCCGTTAAAGCATCGAGCTGTGCGGGCAGCAGAGCCTGAGCGACAGCGTAATCGGTGCCGCGCGATGGCTGGGCGACAAAATTCCCCAGCAAGCAAATCCCGATGTTGCCGATGTTATTAGTGCCAGACGCATGTGCACCCTGAGCATCAAGCGAGCGTCCGGCAATGACGTTTCCAGCGCGGTCTATTAAGAAGTGATAACCAATGTCGGCCCAACCACTCGGTGAACGTTCGTTCATATGCTGGTTTTGAATGTTCTTGACCTCAGCACAGGCCGCTACTTTTGACAAGGACGAGAACGGCTCGGCAGTGTGGTGCACTGTGATGCGGAATGGCGCAGTCATTTTATCCCAATTCGACCTCATGCCTGCGGCGCGCCATTCGCCACGGTTGATATCGACGTGAATAGCACCGGCGTTAGCGCTGACGCCACGTGGCGCCCTTAGCTTTGCTGAAACTAGATATACGTTCATTCGCTCTGCGACGGCACTACTTGCCAGGGCAGTTGGTTTACCGCTGAATGCAGACATCAAATAGCTCGCTTCGGCCTTGCTGGATGCGTCGAGATGAGTAAGTGATTTCTCTAGGTGGCCAAGCCCAAGGCTTGGCTGAGAGCTTAAGAAGTAACTGAGGCCGATTCCTTTCTCAGCACGAGCAATTTCTGATGCGGAAAGTTCGCCGCGCAGAGCCTGATAGAAGGTAATACGGGCCTCATTGGCTTGCTTGGCCTCAATTTGTAGTTCACCAATCATCAAATACGCCTCGCTACGATCAGCTGAAGCCATCGAAGGGATTTTGCCTTGCCAGTACTCTACTTTTTGCGTCAAAGTAAAGTCGGCTGATGGTGAAGCAACAGGCGGGGCTAGGCCTACTTCGGGTTTCTTATGAGTGACGGGGGTAGCACAAGAGACGACAAGTAAAAGGCAGGATGTAGCAAGGGGAAAGCGCATTACATAAGAGTAACCAAAATACACTATCGATTTCTAGTAAGGAATGAGTAACATAATGGCATGACAGCGAAGTTCTGGGTGTTCGAAGGTATGGATGGCGCGGGTAAGAGTACCCAGGCTGGGCTATTATTCGACAAATTGGCATCTGAAGGGCGTAATCCTATTCATGTGCGCGAACCGGGCACCACGACACTCGGAGAATCTTTGCGCAATATGCTACTCGATGCTAACCGTGAAAGCTGGCATCAACGCTCTGAAGCACTTCTCTTCTTTGCTGCACGTAACGAGTTGCTGCGTCAGCAGATAGCTCCGGCGCTTGCCGCGGGTAGCGACGTTATTTGCGACCGTTTTACGCCATCCACTTTTGCCTATCAGGCTAAAGACGATAGCGATTTTGACTTTGTTGCGGGCATCCATCGCCTGGTCGTTGAAGATATCGCGCAGCCCGATGGTGTCATTATCTTCGATTGCGAGCCAGAAACGAGCTATCAAAGGGTCAGCGAAGGTGGAGCGCCCGATGGCTTTGAAAGCCGTGGTATCGATTTCCAGCGTAAAGTACGCAGTAACTACCAACAGTTTTACGCGCGATTCCCTGAAATCACTTTAGTTGTCGATTGCGAACAACGTTCCATCGAGGATATCCACCAGCAAGTTGCAGGGTGGGTCGAGAGTAGACGCGATGATTGAGAAACTATTCGCTACCGAGATTGAACGCAATCATCTAGCCGACACTTACTTGTTCTTGGGTGGATCACCTACGCGGTTAAAAGATATAGTCTTGAAGTGCGCATCGCTGTTGCTTGAATGTAAAGGTGACATTTACAATCATGCCGACTGCACTATTTTTGATCCCACGGAATTGGGTGTTGATGGATTGCGCGTCGAGCATATTAGTCAGCGTAATGACAAAGTCCAGTCCTTAGAAAAGGCGCTGCGATATCGACCAGTGGGTTCTGGTTATCGTGCCATCCTTATGTACGATGCTGATAAGATGACGGTCGATGCGATGGGTGCTTTGCTGAAAACTACAGAAGAGCCTCCTGACAAAACCGTGTTGTTTTTTACTGCTAGCGATTTGTCAGAATTAAGCCCGGCTTTTATTTCGCGTTGCCGAATTTGGCGCGTACCACAAACTTCTACCACTGACGCGTTGCGACTGGTATCAAGTGCCGGCGTGAGCGACGACCAGTATGCTCGCTTGTTGCAAGTGTTCGGCAACCGCGATGTCGTACTTGAACTAGATGCGAAGCAACGGCAGCACGTCCTCAAGATTGTCGATGATTTCGATTTGTGGATCGCCCGCGAGCTGCAAAGTGATAAGTTAGTGAAATTTGCGCAAGGCGCTAAGCATAATGATAAGCGTAGTTCTGGCATGTATGATTTAGCCGTAGTGAGGTCTTTGTTGGCCAGCGTCGAAATACAAGACGATTTCCTAGTAACTCAGGCGCGTTGTATGGACGCACTAAATGACGGAATTTCGTTGCTGCAATCTCAGGTTAGCCCCGATGTGGTTTTGAAAAATACTTTGGCGGCGCTGAACGTCTAGAATAGCTAATTGTGGGGCTGCTTTGATAAGCGACTTACTACATATAGTAATACGCAAAATAATCGATTATTTGTGGCAAACGGTATGGGGCATGTCCGATACATAAACACCTCAGGGTTGCTCATGTCTCATAATAAAATCAAACCACTCCTCCAAGAATTGCGTCGCCACACCGGCTATAGCTTTCCACTAGAGGCGTACATCTTCGTTTTAGAGGCACTTGATTACACAATATATATGCAAGGCCATACAGGTGGGCCGCTCGCCTCGTCGCATATAGCGCCTGATGAGCTTTTAAAGGGCATTCAGCGCTACGCTAATGACGAGTTCGGCTCCATGGCCGGATTCACCTTTAATTCGTGGGGAGTCACGGAAACAGCTGATTTTGGCACTCTAGTGTTTGACATGTGTGCTGCGGGGCTGTTAAATAAAACAGAGACCGATAAGCAGTCCGACTTCGCGAACGGCTTTGATTTTAAACTCGCCTTCACTAGCAACATTCCTCCGTCACAACTATGAAATCAGCTAACCTAGTCCGCGCCATTGTGGTGTTGTTTAGTCTATGGTTAATCTGGTTGTTGCGAAAGGTGACTGTGCCGTTGCTCGGTGCTTATTTGTTTATGTTGGTGTTGCAGCCCTTGCAGCGACGATTGACGCAGAAACTGCCCAGCTCGGTTGCTGCTTTATGCTGTGTTTTGGTTTTGCTAGTCGTTCCGGTAATCGCATTCTTGCCAGCAATCTTTGACTTCCAGGACTTGCTTAGTCAAGTCCCTATGGACGACCTTGGCGGACTAAGTACTCAGTTGCGAGTGCAGTTTAGTGAATGGCATGCATCGCTTCCTTTGTGGGCAGCAGAAATGTTTGATCCGGCGATGTTCGA
>CAWWAN010000147.1:0-3732 GCA_963934925.1 uncultured bacterium
GTGCAAAACTTGCTGCATTAAGCACATGCTTAGTTTCAGGAGTCATCGGTGCATGCAAGCTGATGATATCGGCTTGCGCCCACACATCGCTCAGTTCGCATTTCTCAATATTCCACTGGCCAGCATCTTGCGCTGACAAAAACGGATCGAATCCGATGATTCGCATGTTGAATGCGGCAGCGCGCTTAGCCACTTCGCGGCCAATCCGCCCGAGGCCTACTAAGCCTAATGTCTTGCCGTCAAGTTCAGTACCCATCAATCCACCTTTACTCCAATCGCCCGTGCGCATGCGCGAGTCAGCAGCTGGGATGTTGCGGCACATGGTCATCATCAAAGCGAAGGCATGTTCGGCAGCTGCCAAAGTGTTTTGACCTGGCGCGTTCATTACCCAGACACCGCTTGCGTTAGCAGCTTCTAAATCAATGTTGTCGACACCAGTCCCTGCACGCCCGACAACTTTTAGGTTTGGCGCAGCAGCAAACATTTCCGCGTTTACTTTCGTCGCCGAACGAACAATGAGCGCATCGGCGCTAGCGAGGATATCTAACTTCTTCGAAACCTCGAGTCCCGGCTTGTTGATTACATTAAAGCCAGACTGCTGAAGCATGGTGACGCAGTCGTCGGCGACTTTGTCTGCGATGAAGACAGTTGTCATTTAGTTAAGGACGGGTTCGAGCATCGAGTCAAATTGTTCGGTGAGTTGACGCATGTCGTCGAGAGTATGCTCGCCGAGGTGGCCTATTCTGAAAGTTTTTCCTTTCAAATCACCGTAGCCATTTGAAACAAGAACGCCTTCCTCTTTTAGCGCATCAAGCACAGGCGCAAAATCAGGACCCGTTCCGCGAGCTATGCAAGAGACCGTATCAGAGCAGTAACCGGCATCCGGGAACATCTCGTAGCCGTGACTTTTCGCCCAGTTACGAACATAGGCCGCCATCTCATAATGGCGTTTCCAACGCGCCTCAACGCCTTCACTGAAGATGCGCTTAAGTTGCGCGGCTAATGCGTAAAGGTGGGCCGTGCTCGGGGTAGTAGGTGATTGCTCTTTTTCATTCGACTTTGCCAAGCGTAAAAAATCTAAGAACCACCCGCGGTATTCAATTGTCGCTGCGCGTTCAAGTGCGCGCGGTGAAGCTGACGCGATAGCGATGCCGGCAGGTAGGGCCATGCATTTTTGTATTCCGAACAAGCAAACATCGATACCCCATTTGTCAACATAAACGGGAATGCCGGACATCGATGAAACCGTATCGACTAACAATAAAGTATCCGGAAAATCTTTTAGTACCTCGGCGTAGTCTTGAACTGGGTTAGTGACCCCCGTCGAAGTTTCGTTATGCACAACAGTTACTGCATCAACAGGGCCGCATTCATTGAGGGCGCTGCGTAAATCATCCGCGCTAAAACCTTGTCCTGTTTTTTTCTCAACGGATATTGCGTCAACACCAGTCGACTTGGCGATGTCGAACCATCTTTTCGAAAAAGCGCCACAGATTAGGTGCAGTGATTTCGTTTTAACAGTGTTGCGAATGGCTGCCTCCATAAATGCTGAAGCCGGCGCGGTCAGAATCATGACTTCGCTTTTGGTATGCATTAATTTTCGCAAACCATCGCGCGATTCTCGCCATAAGCGCGCACATTCGGCGGTGCGGTGGCCGATGGCGGGCTTGGCCATTTCGGCTAATATTTCAGGAGCAACTTGGGTGGGGCCTGGGATGAACAGCTTCATTGGTCGTCATTGTAAAACTATATCTAGTAGGGGTTCTAGTAGGGGACCCGCAATATATTGCGTTGCTTCCGATTTCACGGCATCTCGCTCGACGATTCCGCCGAAGCCAACGAACTGGCCAACAACGCTGCTAGCCTCAAGATCGGAAACACCATCGCCTATGAGTAAGCGGCGCTCACGCGGTACGCCCAAATTTGTGCCTACGGACTCTGCTACTACGGGCTTGCCACCGTTATTGGCTAGAGGGTGAGCATAGCTTGGTTCGGGATTGTCGCAATCGTAGGGAACCGCATGCACTCTATCTGGAGCAATCCCAAGGTGGTGCGCAAAGGCCAAAATACTGGGCAGAAGGCCTCCGGAAATAATATGCACATCAACCTTGCAAGCATGTAGTTTTGTAATAACTGATTTTGCGTCTTTGATGGCAGTCAAAATATACAGCCGACTTAACCATTCAAAATCTTTAGGCGCCGGATTAATCATCTCGAGACGCTTGCGATAAACGTCTTCCATCGGCAGGTAGCCGTCCATAGCGGCGTTGGTTAGCTCGCTTACGTCAACACCGGCGCGGCTGGCTAATTCATCGATGCCCTCTATGGAAGACAACGTTGAGTCACAGTCAAAAAACACTAAGTCGTAGGCGGGCATTGCACTGTATATGATATAGCTTCGACATGAAGAATTTCGCACTTGTCGCGGCACTTCTTCTTGCAGGATTGATGGGGGCCAATCAATCCTTTGTGATTCTTTCCCATGCAACGTATGTCCTATTTTTATCCCAATTGGACGTAACCACTTATGCAGTAATGGCGGGCATCGTATTTCTAAACCGAGTTACATACCGCGCTTTTCCTTAATGACGTCCCACGCGTCATTAATGGCAACCATTTTTTGTTGCGCATACTCTAAGAAATCTTCTGGCAATCCTTTAGACGCTAGCACGTCTGGGTGATACTCACGTACTAATTTGCGGTGCGCGCTTTTAACTTCAGCGTCGCTAGAGTTTTGGTTGACGCCTAATACTTTATAAGCATCGCTTATAGATGTAGAAGACCCGCCTCCTCGAGTGGCTCTATATGTCGCTTCACAGTTTTCGACATCATGCTTGTTTAGCCCCATAGCCTGCGCAATTTGGCCAATAAGCTCTTTTTCCCGTGGATGCAGATCGCCATCCGCTAGTGCAATCATAAACAGTAGGGTGATGATGTCACGTAGTCGATTGCGATCGCTACGGAACAATTGTTTAAGTTGTGCGGCAAACTCGGTTGCGTCGTTAGTATTGTCGCGCGCCAGGTTAAAAACTCTAGCGGCGTTTACCCGCTCAGCTTTTGACAAGCGCATGTTGTTTTTCAAAAAGTCGTCGAAGGCGCGAATTTCATCTTCGCAAACTCGACCGTCGGCTTTCGCTACTTTTGCCGCAAGGCTTACTAGGGCAACAGTAAAAACTGCTTGCATCTCTTGCGCAGAATAGCCGCCCGCGTGCTGTGTGCGAGATGTCGCGCCGCTTACGCGCCCACCCATCATCGCTCCCATCATCGCTCCGAGGGGACCGCCGAGTGCGAAGCCAACAGCGCCGCCGAAAATGGATCCGAAAAGTCCCATTAGTTAGATTTTGATAACGTGCTTTTGGCTAGTAGGGCCCATCCTATTAGGAAGCAGATCCCGCCTACAGGGGTAACTGGCCCAAGGAACTTGGCGCCTGTTAAAGTTAGAGCGTAAAGCGAGCCAGAAAATAGTACCGTGCCAAGGATGAACCAAGAAACGCTGCGCCGAGTGGCCGCTGCACCGAGTTGATCATGAGCCATTCCTAAGAAGAGGATGGCTAGGGCATGGTAGAAATGGTAGCGGGCTGCAGTCTCCCAGGCGACTGTAAGTTCTTGCCCGACAAGGCTTTTTACATAATGTGCACCAAATGCACCAAAGGCCACAGCCACTAATGCTGACACAGCGCCTACCCCTACAGTAGTTTTGTTCATTTGAATATTATACTAAATTTGCTAGTT
>CAWWAN010000148.1:0-3699 GCA_963934925.1 uncultured bacterium
CGGCCACTCGCACAAACACCCGTAACCACAGTGCCCGCGCCTTCAACAGCAAACGAGCGTTGCATATGCAACACAAACCCTTGCGGGCGCGGAGGACGATTCGCCACTCGCTGCGCCAACTCGACCACTGCGCTTTTGAGTTCGCTCATGCCCTGGCCACTATGCGCGCTGACCGCTAGGCGTAGACAGTCTTCCCAGACACTACCGGACACCATTTCTTCAACCTCAAGTTGCACCAGCTCGAGGGTCTCGTCATCAACTAAATCACACTTCGTAAAAACAAGCAATCCTGGCTCAACTCCTAGCATGGTAAGTACTTCAAAGTGCTCACGCGTTTGCTGCATGATGCCATCATCGCAAGCGACAACTAACAAAGCGGCGCTCATCCCTGTTGCGCCTGCCACCATTTTGCGCACTAAACGCTCGTGCCCCGGGACATCGACAAAACCGATTTCGGTACCATCCTCAAGCTGCATTTCACCGTAGCCCAAACTAATCGTCATGCCACGCGCCTTTTCCTCTTGATGGCGGTCAGGGTGCTCTCCGCACAAGGCGGCAATGAGCGCTGACTTACCATGATCGATATGGCCAGCAGTTCCGAGAACAACAGGGATGGGATGGTGTTGCGACATTACAATGTAATCATGAGTCAACAGCAACCGCCGGTGAACACACTCGGACGTAGTTTAACCAAGCGCTATAACCGGCGCCTACGGCGCGTAATGCTGGACTTGGGTTTAACTTGCCCCAATCGCGATGGCGCCACTGGCTATGGCGGCTGTATTTACTGTGACTTGTCGGGCAGCGGCACTGGCGCATCGAGCCGCAAGCAAGATATCGAGGCGCAGTGGCAAGAAGGGTTAACCCGTGCGCGGCGTACGAATCCAGAAGCACCGTCAGCAATTATTTATTTTCAATCTTACTCGAACACCTACCCCGACTTAAGCGCACTCAAATCGTCATTTGACAAAATACATCTTTGGGCAGTAGATGCACCTATTGTCACGATTGGCACGCGCCCGGACTGCTTCAGTGAAGAAGCCGCGCAACTGCTTGCCGAGCAATTAGAGTATTTCGAAGAAGTGTGGATAGAATTTGGCCTAGAGTCTGCCGACGATAATGTGCAACGCCGAATCGGCCGCCACGACACATTACAAAACTTTCGCGATGCCTGTAAACTCGCGCACAAATATGGCTTAAAAATTGTTGCGCACTGCATGGCTGGTTTACCTGAAGAAAAAGAAGACGGATTATTACGTCAAGTCGAAGAGATTAACAACGCCAACTGTCATGGCATCAAGTTCCATCAGCTCATGGTGCTGCGCAAAACTATTTTAGCCAAACAATGGATGGATGGCGAAATTGAGTTGCTCGACGATAAACAGTATATTCAGAAAGTGGCAGATGCGCTTGAAATGCTCGACCCCGAAATTATTGTGCACCGCTTAGTTGCTGAGGCACCAGACAGTGAATACCTCGCACCGAAGCCGTGGCCGGGTCGGCAAAAAGTGCACTCGCGTATCGAACTCGAAATGAAATTACGTGGCAGCACCCAGGGCTGCAAAAGAAAAACACCTTAGACGAATCTAAGGTGTTTTTTGTATGGTGAGGGCACTAGGACTTGAACCTAGGACTTATTGGTTAAAAGCCAACTACTCTACCAACTGAGTTATGCCCCCGTCTTGAATTAATTTTCAAGGATTTCCACTGACTTCGCTTTAAGCATTTCTTCGAGCTTCGATTCGTGCTTTTTAAGTAGGTCTTGGATATCCGACTTGGCGGATTTTACATCATCTTCTGTCAAATTGACATCACTGTCTTTATCTTTTTCTGCAGTTTCTACATCCTTGATAAAGTCGCGGCGAATGTTTCGCATTGCCACCTTTGCGTCTTCAGACATGGCCTTCAAACGCAAGACCATCTTATTGCGTTGGTCTTCTGACAGGTGTGGCACAGTAACGCGTACGCCCCCACCCTCAGCCATTGCAGACAAGCCTACATCTGCCGAAGTAATCGCCTTTTCAATTGCAGATGCCGTCGACGGATCGAAAGGTTTAACAAACAAAACACGTGCTTCGAGCACCGAAATGTTGCCAACCTGAGAAATCGGAGTCGGCGAACCGTAGTAATCGACACGAATGTTTTCGATAAGGCCTACGTTTGCACGGCCAGTACGGATACCACGGATATCGTGAGCGAACAAATCGACTGATTTATCCATGCGTTCTTGCGCAGCGTCTAAAAAGGGTTGGTAGCTTGTTGCCATATTAATTATGAATTTTAGTGCCTATTTTTCCGCCAGTAGCAGCTATTACAAGGCCATTTTCGGCCATCATATCAAACACAGTCACAGGTAAGTTGTGCTCGCGACAAAGAGTAAAAGCTGTTTGGTCCATCACTTCGAGCTTGTTCGCGATAACCTCGTCAAAAGTAAGGTTGTCGTAGCGTACAGCGCCATCGAATTTATTTGGATCTTTGTCATACACACCATCAACCATGGTCGCTTTAAGCATTAATGAGCAATCTAGCTCAATGGCGCGTTGAGCAGAGGCTGTATCGGTCGTAAAGTAAGGATTGCCTAAGCCTCCTACCAATACCACTACTCGCCCTTTCTCAAGGTGGCGAATAGCACGGCGGCGAATGAATGGTTCGCACACTTTATGAACATCAATAGCGGACATCACTCGCGTAGACACATCATTGGCCTCGAGTGCGTCACATAAAGCCAGGCCGTTAATCACAGTAGCTAGCATGCCCATGTAGTCGGCCGTCGCACGGGCAATGCCCAGTGTGTCCGACTGCTTACCACGCAGGATATTGCCGCCACCAATAACGCAGGCCACCTGCACACCATTAGATGTAAGGTGGCGTAACTGTTCAGCCAGAACCTTAACGCGCTCGGTATCGAGCCCGGTTTCCCCGTCGCGAGAAAAACCTTCACCACTAACCTTTAAAAGCAGTCGGCGCGGTGAGTCTGACGTTGAGTTCAAATTATATTTAAGCGAGATCGAGACGGACGAAGTCGGAAAGAGTCATGTTTTCGCCTAGCTTACCAGAAGATGCTTTGATGACATCGCCAACAGTCATCTCTGGGTCTAGGAAGAACTCCTGTTCTAGCAAAGCGCGTTCAGAAACGAACTTTTTAATACGACCATCAATGATTTTCTCTTTGATATCGTCTGGCTTATTGGCCATGTCTTCGCTGCCAAGCAGCACGTTGCGCTCGGCTTCAATCAGAGCTGCAGGAATGTCATCTACTGAGACACCGACGGGCATGGGATCAGCAGTTGCAATGTGCATGCAGATATCGTTACACAACTTAGCGAACTCGTCGCCGCGTGAAACGAAGTCTGTTTCGCAAGACAACTTAATCATCGCCCCCACTTTAAAGTTGTGGTGGACATAAGAATGTACGCGTCCCTCGCTAGTCTCGCGACCTGCTTTTTTACCAGCAGCCTCGATACCCTTTTGACGGAGTAGTTCGATAGCTTTTTCTTCGTTGCCCTCAGCTTCAGTTAAAGCTTTTTTGCAATCCATCATTCCGGCGCCTGTTTTACTGCGCAGTGCTGCAACTTCTTTTGCGGTAATGGTCATTGGGTTAGTCCTCAGACTTTTCTGGTGTAGCTACTTCAACGGCAGGAGCTGCTTCAACGGCAGGGGCTCCTTCAACGGCAGGAGCTGCTTCAACGTCAATCGACT
>CAWWAN010000149.1:0-3627 GCA_963934925.1 uncultured bacterium
GCGGACAGCGGAAGTATGCCGCCGCTTAAGCCTTTAGCTATGGCCATGATGTCTGGCTCGATTCCCGCGGTCTGACAAGAGAATAAACTACCGGTGCGCCCGAACCCTGTCATAACTTCGTCAGCAATAAAGAAAATGCCGAACTCCGTGCATAATTCACGCGCTGCTTGCAAGAATTCGACAGAGTGCATCTTCATTCCAGCCGCCCCTTGAACCAATGGCTCGACGATAAAGGCACATGCTTGATCGCCTATCTCTTCAAGTGCAGTGCGCAAACTTTCTGCAGTCGGTGCGACTCGCCTTACATCAAACAGAAATGGTTCGAACTCGCTAAAGAACGGGACGGGGTCTCCTAAAGCCATCGCGCCAAATGTGTCGCCGTGATAGCTATGCTCTAAAGAAATGAAAGTAGTGCGCTGCGCTTGCCCGCGCCGTACCCAAGATTGATACGCCGCCTTTAGACCGATCTCGACGGCAGTCGAACCATTGTCAGAGTAAAAAACGCGTGATAGAGAATCAGGGGCAACCTCTATCAATAATTCCGCCAACTCAACAGCCGGTTGATGCGTGCACCCAGCAAATAAAACGTGGTCCAAAGTAGAGGCCTGCTTAAACAAAACCTCAGCTAATTCAGGACGGCAGTGCCCATGCAGCACCGACCACCAACTCGAAATAGCATCGATGCGGGTGCTGCCATCTTCTAGAACCAAGGTCGTATCTTTCGCCGAAACGATGGGCAGTGGCAACGGATCAATCTGATGTTGCGTAAAAGGGTGCCAGCAAACTTTGGCATCGCGCTGTTGTAAGTTAGAAACCATTAGTTTTTAAATAAAAATTCTAAGTCTTCAGTGTCGAGCCATAAATCTAAATTTGCGGTGCTCAATTTTTTAAACAAAGGGAACTCAAAAATAGGGACGTCGCGGATTTGGGCCTGGAGGCTGTTTTTATTTTCGTTATGTGGATCGCCAACCAAAAATAATGCGCGTAACTTAATGCCACGCCTATTCAGCGCCTCGATGGTAAGCAGTGTGTGGTTTAATGTGCCTAAGGTGGTTCGCGCCACCAAAACGGCATCGACCGACAGGCGCTGCGCGAAGTCGCCTTGGTCTTCACGGTTATTCCAGGGCACTAACAAACCACCCGCAGTTTCGATGACCGTTGATTCGTTTTTTGCCATAATCTTTTTGGCCTTCAGCAAAGCATCACTGATGGTCACGGCAACCCCTTCAGCGTCGGCGGCTTGGTCTACCGATGCGGGCAGGCTCAGCTCAACAAGCGGTTTACAGATTGCAGTGCTATCAAGCGCGGCTAATTGTTGAACGGAATGGCTGTCACTATCCTTTCCAGTTTGCACGGGTTTCAAATATTTTGCATCAACGCCATAACGTGAAGCAGCGCGCATCAGCAAAGATGAAATAACTGTTTTGCCAACATCGGTATCGGTGCCAATCACGAGCAAATCATTAAAGCGCCGCGATGTAACTTTTACAGCTTCAGGCACGATAGCGCATTCACTAATTGCATCAGCTAAATTACTTAGCTGCTCTGGAGTATGCGTAGCACGCACTACAATGCGCAAGCGGCTGCTGCCTTCGGCAACGGTTGGCGGGCGAATCGCGCGCACGTCAAATCCGCGTTGTTGCAATTGTTCGGCGACATTAATTGTTTGCAGGGTCTCGCCGATAATCAACGGCAGAATCGGTGACTCGCCGGGGCATTCGTAACCTTTGATGCGTAGCAGCTCACGCAGCAATTGTGCGTTATCATGAGCGGCATCACATAGTTGGGGCTGTTCACGCAATAGCTGCATTGAGCGTTGCAATGCAGCACAAGTTGCCGGAGAAACAGCGGTTGTATAAACAAATCCGCGGGAATGATTTATTAAATGATTAATAACAATGCTACTTGCGCAAACAATGCCGCCGCCGACACCAAGCGCTTTTCCTCCAGTCACCATGCGAGTTACAATACGTTTTGATTGATAATGCCGCGTTGGATACAGACCAGCAGAGTGCGCTAAATCTAAAATCACATAAGCATCATATTGCTCACACAGTTCCATAATTTCAGACAGCGGAGTACGATCGCCGTCCATCGAGTAGACGTCTTCTACGACAACAAAGCGCCGATGCATGCCAGCACTACCCTCGAGTCGATCTTCTAACTCTTTCAAGTCATTGTGCTTGAAAATCTTTACCCCCGCCTTGCTCAAACGCGCGCCATCAATTAAAGAGGCGTGGATTAATTCATCGCAAATCAACACATCGTCTTGCGTTGATAACGACGACAAAATAGCAATGTTTGCTTGCCACCCGCTAGGGAAAATAAGCGCATCTTCCGTGCCAAAGAATTGTGCAGCAGTGAGCTCAGCCTGGCGATGAATGGAGTAGTTGCCGCGCAACAATCTCGCGGACGGCGCGCCTGCTCCGAATTCTTCAATGGCTGCAATCGCCGCCTTCGCGACACTCGGGTGTTGTGATAATCCTAAGTAGTCGTTCGATGAAAAATCGATGCCACTCGGGATAGTAAGTTTGCGCTCTAGGCCGGCATCTCGCCAGCGCGTGGCGATTTCATCTAGTCCGCCTAAAAAGTTGTCGCTCACACTTCGATGGCCTCGGCGGTCTTGGCATCGTTAATCCCTTCTAGGTCGAGCATCTCGAACAGCTCGACATCTGAATTTTTGCTGCGGTTTGGCGCAGTAAGAAGCTGGTCTCCTAGGAAGATAGAATTTGCGCCAGCCAAGAAACACATTGCTTGGCCTTCTTCGGTCATGCCTGAGCGCCCAGCGGATAAACGCACCATGGACTTCGGCATTAAAATGCGACACACCGCAACTGCGCGGACTAATTGATTCCATGGCAACAATGGAGTATCAGCTAGCGGCGTACCTTCGACAGGGATTAAAGTGTTAATTGGCACCGACTCTGGTGGTGGGTCTTGCATAGCTAGCTGTTGAATCAAGCCGATGCGATCGTCCTCCGTTTCGCCCATGCCAAGAATGCCACCGCAGCAAACCTTCATGCCGGAATTACGTACCACAGCTAAAGTGTCTAGGCGGTCTTCATAGGTGCGGGTAGTAATGACCTCGCCGTAATATTCAGGCGACGTATCTAAGTTGTGGTTGTAATAATCCAAACCAGCATCACGCAATTTTTCAGCCTGATCTTTAGTGATCATGCCCAAGGTCGCACAAGTTTCTAAGTCGAGCGCCTTCACTGTACGAACCATTTCAAGGACGCGCTCGAAATCGGCATTGTCTTTAACCTGTCGCCAAGCAGCACCCATGCAAAAACGATCCGCTCCACCGCTCTTCGCTTCGGCTGCCGCCTTGACTACAGCATCAAGTTCGATCAACTTCTCGGTATCGAGATCGGAATTGTTGTGCGCCGATTGCGAACAGTAAGAACAATCTTCCGGGCAAGCACCTGTTTTAATCGACAACAAAGTTGAGCACTGCACCACATGCGGGTCATGATTTGCACGGTGAATACGCGCCGCCTCAAAAACTAAATCAAGCAGCGGGCGACGGTATAGCTCGGCTACTTCGTCGCGGGTTAAGGTAGTGTTCACATCAGACATGGCGAATATTCTACATTTGCGCCGTTTTTATTATTCAGGTAAAGCCAA
>CAWWAN010000150.1:0-3546 GCA_963934925.1 uncultured bacterium
TGATGTCGGCTTCGATTACGGCCAACGGCGCCGGGTGTGCTGCCGACCTTCTGACTGACCTAAAGTCTGGCTATCTGCTCGGGGCTAACCCACGCCGCCAATTTATTGCGCAGATGATGGGTATTTTGGCGGGTACTGCTGCAACTGTAACGGGTTTCCGCCTACTAGTGCCAAATGCAACTGTCCTAACCGGCGTCGACCTCCCGGATGGCACCCATATTGCGCCTGACTTCCCCGCTCCGGCTGCACAAGCCTGGAAGGCTGTAGCGGACGTTATGACTGGTGGAGGTATCGATGCGATGCACCCAATGCACCTTACTGCTATTTACTGGGGCTTGGCTCTGGGCGCATTGTTCTTAGTGCTCGAAATAACACTGCCTAAAATGAAAGCTTACTTGCCTTCCGCGACCGGTATTGGCTTAGGGTTGATTCTGCCGTTCCAATACCCACTATCGATGTGCGTAGGCGCGATAATTGCTTGGTACTGGACAAAGCGCAACAAAGAACACGCTGAATCATACTTGGTGCCAGTTGCCGCTGGCTTAATCGCTGGCATTTCAATTATGGGCGTATTAGTGGCCATTCTTAACACCATATTGGCTAGCTGATTCGCACAGTAAGCGACCCACTCAAATACGGAGGGAAATGTTATCATTTCCCTCCGTATGAGCTTAGGTACCCACTTAAAATCTTCCATCGGCGAAAAAACCTTGATGGCTGTCACCGGAGTATTTCTACTCCTGTTTGTCATTGGACATATGCTTGGCAACTTGCAGGTTTTCGTCGGTCCAGAGTATCTCAATGCCTACGCCGCTAAGCTGCAAAGCCTAGGGCCGTTGCTTTGGGCAATCCGCCTATTTTTACTAGGTACCATGGCCGCGCACATTTGGGCGGCCGCGCGCGTTGTGCGACGTAGTGTCTCGGCGCGGCCTGTTAAGTACGCGATGCAAAAAGATCTAGCGACTAATTTCGCCGCGAAGACAATGATGGTCTCAGGCTGTTTGATTTTGGTGTTTGTGGTTTATCATATTTTGCATTTCACTTCGGGCAACATTGACCCTATTGGCGCGTTCGCCAAAGCGCATAGCAGTGAAGATATTGATGTTTACGGAATGGTTATAGCTAGCTTCCAGCACTTGCCGACGACTATCATCTACAGCGTGGCGATGGTTTTACTCTGCATGCACATCAGCCACGGCGCATCATCCCTTGTTCAAACATTAGGTCTGCGCAGCTGCTCAGATAAATGCCGAGGCATGATTGGCCCAGCGTTGGCAGGCTTCTTGCTGATTGGCAACTTATCCATTCCGCTCTCCATTTACTTCGGTTGTATTTCATAGGCAATAAAAATGGCTTTCAATCTAGATTCAAAAATACCCGAAGGACCACTTGCTGACAAGTGGACAAAACATCGCTTCGACATGAAGCTGGTCAACCCTGCGAACAAACGTAAATTTAACGTTATCGTAGTTGGCTCTGGCTTAGCTGGCGCATCCGCCGCGGCCTCGCTCTCAGAGCTTGGCTACAACGTAGATTGCTTCTGCTTTCAAGATTCACCACGCCGTGCGCACTCGATTGCTGCACAGGGTGGCATCAACGCTGCAAAGAACTACCCTAACGATGGCGACTCCGTGCGCCGTTTGTTCTATGACACCATCAAGGGTGGTGATTACCGCTCACGCGAAGCCAATGTTTACCGGCTAGCCGAAGTCTCTAATAGCATCATCGATCAGTGTGTTGCACAAGGCGTGCCTTTCGCTCGCGAATACGGCGGATTACTCGATAACCGTTCATTCGGTGGCGCTCAGGTAAGCCGTACTTTTTACGCACGCGGTCAAACCGGCCAGCAATTGCTGATTGGCGCATACCAAGCATTAAGTAAAGAAATCGGCAAGGGTGGAGTGACTATGCACACTCGCACAGAAATGCTTGATGTGGTGACTGTCGACGGCCAGGCAAAAGGCATCATCACTCGCGATTTAGTCAGCGGCGAAATAAAGCGTCATGCTGGCGACGCAGTGTTGTTATGCACTGGTGGATACGGCAATGTTTTTTACCTATCCACTAACGCGATGGGCTCGAACGTAACAGCTGCTTTCCGCGCGCACAAAAAAGGTGCGGGTTTTGCAAATCCTTGTTACACACAAATTCACCCGACTTGTATTCCGGTAAGCTCCGAGCATCAATCAAAACTGACTTTGATGTCTGAGTCTTTGCGTAATGATGGTCGTGTGTGGGTTCCCAAGAAGAAAGGCGATGACCGCCCACCATCTGACATCCCTGAAGGCGAGCGCGATTATTACCTTGAACGCCGCTACCCTTCTTTCGGTAACTTAGTGCCACGCGATGTGGCTTCGCGCGCCGCCAAAGAGCGTTGCGATGAAGGCTTTGGAGTTGGGGAAAGTGGCTTGGCCGTTTACCTCGATTTCGCAGATGCGATTGAGCGCCTTGGCGAAGACACCATTCGCGCACGTTACGGCAACTTATTCCAGATGTATGAAAAAATTGCTGCAGAGAATCCCTATACAACACCGATGCGTATTTTCCCGGCGGTGCACTACACCATGGGTGGCTTGTGGGTAGATTACAACCTGCAAACAACGGTGCCTGGGTTGTTCGCGCTTGGCGAATGCAACTTCTCCGATCACGGTGCCAATCGTTTGGGCGCATCAGCGCTGATGCAAGGTCTAGCAGATGGCTACTTTGTTGCGCCTTACACTGTTAGTAACTACCTTGGCGAACACGGTGAAATGGATGCTGCAAAAAAGGTGACTACGGAGCACCCTGCGTTCGACGAAGCCGAAGCTGCGGTTATCGCGCGCACCGAGCGATTGCTTGCTGTTAACGGTACGCAATCCATCGACTCCTTCCATAAGCGCTTGGGTCTCATCATGTGGGACAACTGCGGCATGGGTCGTACCAAGGAAACTCTGACTAAGGCGCTCGAAGAAATTCCGAAGCTGCGTGAAGAGTTCTGGAGCGACGTGCGCATCCCTGGTGGTGACAAAGAATTTAACGCTGAAGTTGAAAAGGCAAACCGCGTGGCCGACTTCCTCGAGTTCGCCGAAACGATGTGTCTTGACGCATTGACTCGCGAAGAATCATGTGGGGGTCACTTCCGCGAAGAACACCAATCTGGTGAAGGTGAAGCGCAGCGCGACGATGAAAATTATGCGCACGCCTCGGTCTGGGAATACACCGGTGAGGGAAATCGCCCTGAGCTTTCTATTGAACAACTCGAGTTTGAAAATGTCATGCTCACAACTCGTAGCTACAAGTAAGACATGAAAATTACTCTACACGCATGGCGTCAGAAAGACGCAAACTCTCCAGGTGGTATGCAGACCCGCGAAGTGGATGGCATTTCCAAAGACATGTCCTTTCTTGAGATGTTGGATAAGGTCAACGAAGACATTATCAACGAAGGTGGCGAGCCGATAGCATTCGATCACGATTGCCGCGAAGGTATTTGCGGAACCTGTTCAATGATGATTAACGGCCAGGCGCACGGACCTGATGGTGGTACTACCACCTGCCAGTTGCATA
>CAWWAN010000151.1:0-3529 GCA_963934925.1 uncultured bacterium
CCCAGCCCCTCCGCATGCGCTGCAACATAGCTGACCATGTGTCACCAACATTTCCAAGACATAGTCATCAAGACCAAGGCTCTTTAACAAAGACGTCCGTGACGCAACCCCCACTGGCCAAGCTACCGGGTGTCGTGCTGATTCGTTAGAGATATCATCCGCAAACTGGTTGTGACTCAACACGGATCGCATGCGTAATTCAGTGGATAATTCTGCGCGTATTTTTTGATAACCGTTGCGGCTAACACCATCGCTTAGCCACTCGAAGCGTGGAGGGAATCGTTCGCTGCTATCGCTTTGGAGCTGCGGTGGCACTGTAGAAGTGAGCCATTCGGCTGTAGCGCTTGAACATTGTTGTAACCCACCTGGAGGCCCTTGGTAAACCACTTTGCCGCCGTGTTCCGCAGCACCTGGTCCTATCTCAATCAAATGTGCGGCGGTGCGTAAAACAACATGATGATGCTCAATTAGCCAGAAGCTATGGCCTTCAGCGCAAAACTCGTTAAGTACGCACATGAAATTATTGGCTTCGTCATCAGGCAACCCGAGACATGCTTCGTCGATTAAAAACAGCTTGGGAGTGCCTATTTTAATGAGGCTAAGGCGACGTGCTAAAGCAATACGCGAGCGCTCACCGAACGAAAAGACCTGGGCGCGTTCACCAAGACGGCGACTGCCCAGCCCGAGTTTGATGAGTAGTTCAACACACTTACGCAATTTACCTTTTCTCGGCAATAGAGTAGTGAGTTCAATCAGGGGCAAACTTAACCATTCTTTCAACGAGGCGCCACGATAACGAAACTCTAACAGCTCGTCACGTAAAGCTAGTCCACTACAGCCAGAGCAAACAGCCGAGTAGCTATCGACAGCTAAGCCTTTGCATTTAATGCACGCGCCGCGTTTAGGAGAAGCGACGAAATCACTTGCAACAAATCCGCGCTGTTTGGCACGTGGAGTAGCCGCGAACAATTCACGCAACTCACTCATGCACCCCGCCAATGTCGCCAAGGTGCTGCGCGCTGCTGTTGACAAAGAGCGCTGTAATAAAGAGTGCACCGAGCCTCTTGTTAAATGCGGATGCGTTTTCTGTAGCTCTTTAAGTCGTGGCCATAGCTCTTCGGAGAACAAGGTGCTCTTGCCACTACCTGAAATTCCGCAAATGGCAACGACGCAGCCAAGCGGTATCGGTAATCGAGAAATATTTAGGTGACGAGCCTGTAAATCATCAAAGACGATTTCTTTACCTGACAATTTTACAGCTGCAGCGAAGCCATGCGGCGGTGTTATCTCGAGTTGTTGCAGCAATCCACTGCCGCAAACGGTGCCGCCATCTTTGCCGGAGCCAGGACCGACAATCAAACAACTGTCAGCAGCTGCTAGGAATTCGTAACACGGGTCGGCTGTGATGACGGTATTGCCAGAGGCAACTAATTTGCGAAACAGAGCCGCAACCTTCAGTCGTTCATGGCCGTGCAAACCGATGCCTGGCTCGTCAAACACTAACGTTTGCCCAGTGCGCGCCTGTGATATCCATGACAGCAATTCAATCCGCCGCGCTTCACCCAATGACAGTGTTGCAAGCGAGCGCTGCACCTGTAAATGCTGTAGTCCGCAATCTAAAGCATAGCGAACCAAACACGCCGCAGCGCATTGATCTTCACTGTCCAACAGTTCACCCCATCGCGATAATGGCGCGCTCAGTAACTCGCTTAATGAGCTGCCATCTATATATTGCAAACTCAAATCACTCACATCGTGCGGCGCGTGACATCCATGGCAAAAGCTGTCTACTTGGTACTCGACTAAATCGCCTGCAATCACGACTGCTATACGAGAACTTCGTGCATGAGCAGCATTGAGCGCTTCACGTGCGCGCTCTTGATTGCCATCCATACCTTTAAAACGGTCATGCAGTAACCAAGACCCTACTTTTAGTGTTTGACCGATATCTTCAATGCGCTGCAATGCACCATCTTGATAGTAGCGCGTCAATCCTTGCATTAATAATTCGTCTACACTCAGTTCACTTGAGGTATGGGACAGCACCAGTGCCGCGCTATCATTGACGCGGGCTTCAAGGTCGGTGATGACCGCATCGACGGAAAAGGGCCGCCAAGAATGGGCACACTGCGCGCAGCGATAACTGCCTTGTTGCTTCCACCACTGCTGCAGCAAAGGATGCAGGTGCAGCATATCGATCAAAAGTGTGTTGCGCCGTTGCCGAGGTATCTCGCCCGCAGAAGCCAGCACTGGAGTCAGGCCCTGAATGTCGGCGGCAATGTTGTGGTTATTAAAACGGCTTACCACAGCTGCCGGATTATTTAACAACTCGAACTGACGCGAGGACCAAGCCTCGAGAGCGCCAAACAACAAAGAGGTTTTACCTGAACCTGACGGACCCGTAACCGCAGTCCACTGGTTTTTCGGTATGCGGACATCTCCACCCTGCCAATTAGCCACACATAGCTTGCTAACTTCGATATGCGAATGACTAATCGGATTCGCCCAAATCAGGGTAAGTGTCGTCGCGACCCACGAGTAATTCGGCGCGTAGCAACTCAACAAGTTGTGGATTGCCCGCCACAATATTGCGCGAACTGAGCCATGCCTTTCCTGGCACGATGGTATCGACCATGCCACCAGCGCGTTCAATCAAATAGGCGCCTGCTGCAACATCCCAAGGCGACAAGTGCAACTCCCAGTAAGCATCAAGGCGTGCGCAAGCGACATAGGCCAAATCGATTGCTGCTGCGCCCATTCGGCGAATGCCACGCTGCTTGAGAAACATGCGGTTGAAGTTCTCTAGGTTGTTATCGTTGAGCACGTGACGTCGATATGGGAAGCCCGTTGCCAAGACGGCATCGCTCAATTTGTCGGTTGTACTGACGGCGACATCAACGCCATTTAGCTGCGACACTTGACTCTCTGAGGCACTGAAACACTGATCAAGCACGGGGAGATAGACCACGGCCAAATCGGTTTTTTTATTTACCAAACGCGCTATCGAAACGGCGTACATCGGTAATTGCTGCACAAAGTTCACGGTACCATCGAGCGGATCGATACACCACTGCACTGCAGCGCCATCATCTTCAGCATGACTTTCTTCAGCCCAAAAACTAGTACCTGGGAATTCGGTTTGCAGCCGAGAAATAATGTGTTGCTCTGCCGCTAAATCGGCAGCTGTCACCAAGTCGCGCGACGAACTTTTACTTGTCACCTGCGATGCCTCTAGCTGACCCGCATAGCTAAGAAGGATGTCGCCTGCCTCTTTTGCTATAGCGCAAACTTTATCGAGATCATTCATTACGGTACTCTTGTATTAATTGTTTTAAAAATTGTTGCTGCAAACTTTTAAAGCGGCGGTTATTAGAATTAGCATTTACTTTACGGTAGAAATTCACCACGAAAGAAAACACGGCAATCTCATTGTCTGGCAATAATAAATACCCTGAAAGTGAGCTTGCGCCACGGCCGTCTTCCGACTGTTTACTGTGAATGAAGCCCGTCTTAGCGCGAATGCGTTGCG
>CAWWAN010000152.1:0-3363 GCA_963934925.1 uncultured bacterium
CAACCTCGAACTAGATGCGCTAAAAGAAGCTGTTGAGTACGGTCGCAATTCTAAAGGTATTATTTTCACTTGGGCTGCGGGTAACGGAGGCAGCAACGACCGTGTCGAGTATGACCCCTATGCTGGCAGTCGTTACACCATTGCTGTTGGAGCGATTACTAATGCTGATCAACAATCTCCATATAGTGAAGATGGCTCGGCCTTACTGATTGTTGCGCCATCAGATGGCGGCTCTTCAGGCATTGTCACCACGACATCAAACAACAGCTATAATTTCCAGTACGGTGGCACATCAGCTTCAGCGTCAATGGCAGCTGGGGCAGCGGCATTAATGCTTGAGGCTAATCCAAATTTAGATTGGCGCGATGTACAGGCCATCTTGGCGCGAACAGCCCGTAAGTGTGACGCTAGCAATAGCGAATGGACGCAAAACGCGGCGGGGCATAACCTCCATTATTCTTATGGCTTTGGTGCTCTCGATGTTGGCGCGGCTGTGATTGAGGCACAAACTTATGCGTCTCCGGGTATCGAGTACGTCATTGACACGGGTCGAATGGTAGTGAACCGCTCTATCCCCGACAACGACTCTATCGGCATCATTGAATACTTTACTATTGCCGATGACATTACCATTCAGCATGTTGAGGTGACGGTGCGCGCGACACATAACTATATAGGCGACCTCGAAATTGATTTAATAGCTCCGTCTAGTACCCACTCTGTTCTTAGACTTCAAAACAACGATAACTCCAACGACATCGATTACCATACTTTTACTAGCGTTCGCCATCTTGATGAACAGTCGCTCGGTTCATGGAAAATGCGTATCGCCGATCTCGAAAACCATATTTCTGGTGACTGGAAAAACTGGCAAGTAAAAATATATGGTCACAGCAATGGCGTGCCAGTTAACTTGGCTATTGCGCCAACAACTATTATTGCTGGGCAGTCATCGACTATCGACGTCAGCGGCGGATTACCTTTAGAGCGAACCTATATGGCCTATTCTCTGACTGGCTTGGGCTCGAAATATATTCCGCAACTCGGAGTGACTCTTGGGCTTGACGGGCCGGCAGTTCTGGGTGCACCAGGTGTCAGCGATGGCCTCGGAAACATTAGCTGGTCAATCTCTGCGCCCGCAAATGCGGTGGGTAGAAGTTATTGGTTACAGGCTTTACAGGTCGGTCAGATTTCAAATATCGACGCGGGCGTAGTGCAATAATCTTGCCTTAAGTGGTGGCGCATGGATATGCTTAATTCATGACTACTAAAGCCTGGCACCAATCCTACGACAACGGAGTTCCGACCGAAGTCGACTTCCAAGATATCCCCATTGGCGAGTTTCTAAACCTTGCCAATCACGATTACGCTGACCACGATGCGCTGGCGTTTATGAATTGCAAATTTACGTATGCGCAACTCAAAGAAGAGGTCGATCGTTTCGCTACTGCGCTTTCAAACCTTGGGGTGGTTAAGGGCACTCGCGTTGCAGTGCAGGCTCCTAATATCCCACAGACTCTGATTTCGTTTTTGGCTATTCAGCGTTTGGGCGCGCATGCGGTAATGACTAATCCGTTGTACATGCCGCGCGAAATAGAACACCAATGGAAAGACGCCGAGGTCGAAGTTGCAATCACCTGCGATTTTATTTGGGAGCAAAAAGTGAAAGCGATGCGCGATAGGCTTCCGGTACGCCATTACATCATCGTGTCTATACCTGAGTATCTGAAGTTCCCGCTCAATTTGCTGGCACCGCTGAAACTGAAAAAACAAGACCCGCCGATGTTTGCGAAAGTGGAAACAGAAGCAACGGTGCATAAATTCCGTGCTTTAGTAAACGCTTCTGCTGCCACACCACCACGAGTAGATATTGGAATGGATGACATCTCAGTTATCCAATATACTGGCGGCACAACGGGTCTATCTAAAGGCGCGATTCTGACGCACCGCAATTTAAGTAGTAATGTGCAACAAGTCCGCTCATGGTTTACCGGTGTGGCGGAAGGGGAAGAGGTCCTTCTATCCGTATTGCCATTCTTCCATATTTTCGGATTATCCGTTTGCATGGCATGGCCAATGTCGGTTGGCGCCAAGATTGTGCTGCAGCCAAACCCTCGCGATATTGACGGTATGGTGAAAAACTTGGTTAAGCATAAGGTGTCGTTGTTCCCGGCGTTACCCGCATTGTTTAACGCTATTAACAATTACGAGGGCATCGACAAAGTTGATTTGTCAGCGGTAAAATATTGCTTCTCCGGCTCAGCGCCTCTCCCAGAAGATGTGCAACAAAAGTTCGAAGACATGACGGGGGCGATTATTGTTGAAGGCTTTGGCTTAACCGAAACATCACCTGTGGTAACAGCAAACCCATTGCAAGGCGTGCGCAAGATAGGGCATATTGGTATTCCGGTGTCGAGCACCGAGGTGCGCATCGTTGATCCTGAAGATGGACTAACCGATATGCCGTGCGGCGAGGCAGGCGAGTTAATTGTTAAGGGGCCACAAGTCATGCAGGGTTACCTCAACAACCCAGATGAGACTGCAAACATGTTGCGTAACGGCTGGCTATACACTGGCGACTTGGCAACTATGGACGAAGAGGGCTACTGCAAGATAGTAGGCCGCAAAAAAGATATGATTATTGCTTCTGGGTACAACGTTTACCCTGACGAAATAGATCGTATTGTTACTTCACACGATGCCGTGTTTGAGTCATGCACCATTGGGATCCCTGATGATAAACGCGGTGAAACCGTTAAGGCCTTTGTCGCTCTTAACCCGGGCATGTCGGTCACGGCCGAAGAGCTAGAAGAGTATTGTCGAGCAGAGTTAGCAGCTTATAAAGTTCCTAGGTCGTGGGAATTCCGCGAAGAACTCCCAAAATCCGCAATGATGAAATTATTGCGCCGCACATTGCGTGATGAAGAAGTCGCGAAAATGGGATAATTACAAATATGGACTTCCCCGATTTAACAGGACAGGTAGCTGTCATCACCGGCTCGAGCCGTGGCATTGGTAAAAACATTGCCTTGCGTTTAGCGCGTGCTGGCGCCGACATTGTTGTTGCCGCGAAAAGCGAGCTCTCTAGAGATAGTTTGCCAGGTTCGATTCACGAAACTGTTTCTGAGATTGAAGCCCTTGGTCGTCAGGCTTTGGCCGTTCGCACGAATGTGCGCGATGCCGAACAGCTTGAGAGCATGGTCGAAGCGGCACTCGAGCGCTTTGGCCGCATTGATATTTTGATTAATAACGCTGGCGCTCTGCATTGGCGATCCATCGCCGACACTCCGCCCAAGCGTTACGATCTTATGATGGAAGTCAACGCGCGCGCAGCTTTTGTCGCTTCGCACTTTGTATTGCCAC
>CAWWAN010000153.1:0-3346 GCA_963934925.1 uncultured bacterium
AAAAAACCCCTACCGGTTAAGGCAGAGGTTAGAAGAAACATGGAAAAAGGAGACTATTAGTGTTTTATTAGAAATTCTTCTAATTCGGCACTTAGGTCCGCCAGACCGTAATTTTCATCGCACATGGCACGGTGAAAGATGGACTCGATATGGCGAGGTGTTAGCACGTTGATGCCGCGCATGGGTGGGTAGCTCAAAAACATTGAGCGGCTCATTTCGACTTCGTCGGCATCTTGAATGCTGAGATCGGTGCCCGCGAATCTCCAGGGCACAGAATCGAAAGGCAAACCGCCTATCAACAATTCGTAAAGCATGATGGCCACTGCTTGAGAGTCGCCTTTGCTACTCCATAACAAAAACGGGTTGTACCATGGAGTGGTAACGATGCGATCCTTGCGTGTTGATTTTGCGACTGGGTCGATGATGTACACCGCGCCGTCATCTGAAATCAATATATTCTCTGGCTTGAGGTCGCCGTGACATTCCCAACCTTTACTTTGCAAAGCCAAAACGATTTTGCACACTTCGCTAATCCAAGTCAACTTAACGCCTTCCATACTGCGAATACGCTCGCGCAAAGTTAGGCCGGTGATGTGTTGCATTACCAAAGCAGGACGACCGTTAATTTCGACGACCTCTTTAAGCGTTGGAGCACCGAAGCCGTCCGCAAGTTCTAGTAAGCGTGCTTCTTCGCGCAAGAGTTCATCTACTTCTGCAGCGTCAAGGATTTCAGCTGTCGCCCCATCCTTGGGATCGATGAACATGGCCTCCGCCGGAGTCTCGTCTGGGCTAACAGCACGCGGATCTCGTGTCACGGTGACCTCGCCGAAGCGTGGTAGGTTTTTGCCGCCGCCGCTGTCATCGCCGAGCTTCATTGCCCAGTGGTTGCCCTGTGCGTCGCTGACGAGGAATACTTGTGTGAAAGCACCACGTCCGAGGAAGGCCTCGACCTGGTAGTTTGCGATTGTTTGTCCGTTTGAGATTCTAAGCATGATGTGAATTGGGTTCTCTGATATATCGGACTTGCTCGGATGAAAACTAAAGAGCTTTAGCGGATTTTATATAATATTCGGCTGATGATGGATGCTCACACCTTAGATTGTTACCGTAAAGCAGGCGAAATCGCCCGTGATGCCAAGCTATTAGCCGCTTCGATGGTTAAACCTGGTGCCAAGCTGGCCGACGTGATGGCTGCTGCCGAAGACTACATCCTGTCTGAGGGGGCCGGAATTGCTTTCCCGGCGCAAACTAGCCGCAACCATATTGCAGCGCACTACTGCCCTGCGCCGGGTGATCAGACTGTTTATGCCGCTGAAGACGTGGTAAAGGTGGATATTGGCGTAGAAGTCGATGGCTATATCGCTGACAACGCGATGAGTGTCTATTTAGGTGAAAAACCTTTTTATCAAGACATGGTGCAGGCCTCGATCGATGCCTTGGCGGCGGCGATTGAGGGCGCCGGCCCAGGAGTTAAGGTGAATGATCTGTCGCGCGAAATTGAAAAGTCAATTGAGGCAAAGGGCTTCAAGCCCGTCTATAACTTAACTGGCCACGGGGTCAATCGTTGGACGGTGCATTGTGCGCCGTCTATTCCAGCGTGTCCTGATCGCTGGAACAAAGCGGTGCTCGAACCGGGCATGGTGATTGCGATTGAACCGTTCGCTACAGATGGTAAGGGCACCGTGCATGAAGAGGGGAAATCTGAAATATTCATGATGGTTAAAGAGCCGCGTAAATTCAAGGGTATCGACGAACGGGTATGGAATACCATTGAAAAGATGAATGGACTACCGTTTGCACGCCATTACTTTAAGGGCATTGAGAATGAAGCGATTGAAGGTAGCTTGCTAAGGCTGCAGCGCACGGGTTGCGTCATGAGCTTCCCGCCGTTGGTTGACCCTGATCCTAGCGTGCGCGTTTCTCAGTGTGAGCATACGATGATTATTAGCGAGAGTGGTGTCGAGGTTATCACAAGGTAATTCTTGCCCGACTGGCTTCACGTTTTCGGCCACAAACGCAGAAGACTCGACCTGAACAAAATCAGGTCGAGTCTTTATTTCTTTTATATAACGCGAATAGTTACCGCGAAGCCATAGCCGAATCAATTCGGCGCTCAGCAAAACGGTCCGCAGCAACAGAAGTACTAATGCCCTCTTCACTGGAGATTGCGAAAATCTTGTGCATGTTCGCACGAATACTATTCATGTTCTCTAATGCACGCGCCTCGTTGTATCCGCCGTCGGCCATTTCGTCGTAAACATTAATCAAGCCGGCAGCGTTAACCACATAATCTGGTGCATAACGAATACCCAAATCGCGCAAAACATCGCCATGACGCTCTTCTAGTAGCTGATTATTAGCCGCACCTACAATCGCCTTACACTTAAAGAGAGGGGCAGTGTCGTCGTTAATGGATCCGCCAAGCGCACATGGCGCATAAACGTCACATTCGACGCTACGGATTTCGTTAGGGCCTACGACTGTACCTCCAGTTGCAGCAGCTACGCGTTGTGCAGATTCGTCAAAAATATCTGCGACGAGAATCTTACCCCCATCCTTGGCAATAAAATCGGCATAAATAGAGCCCACGGAGCCCGCGCCTTCAATAGCAAAAGTTTTACCTTCGCAAGAGTCGCTACCGTAAACATCTTCAAGGGTCGCCTTCAGCCCTAAGAATGTACCCCAAGCTGTTTTTGGTGACGGGTTGCCAGACTTTCCGGCCAAACCCACAACGTGATTAGAGCGAGTGGCCATAATGCCCATGTCTTCGACCTTGGTGTTGACGTCTTCGGCGGTAATGTAAGAGCCACCGAATGACTCGACGAAATCGCCCATCGCTTCGAAGAATGCCTGAGACTTCATTGACGGGTCGCCAACAATCACTGACTTGCCGCCACCTAAATTAAGCCCAGCGCAAGCCGCCTTGTAAGTCATACCTTTTGACAGACGTAATACGTCAGTAAGGGCCTCCTCTTCGCTGGCGTAATTCCAGAGGCGCATGCCACCTAGAGCTGGGCCAAGAACGGTACTGTGCACCGAAATGAAAGCGAGCAGGCCTGATTCTACATCGTATGCGCGCTTAACAGACTCGTAGCCGTCTACGGGGATGTCGGTGATTTCGATCACTGTTTTTATCTCGTTTTGATGGGAGGAAAGGGTTCGTGGGGTCGTGTATTCTACCGTTGCGCCCCTTTTTTGACTACCTTGAACGCCTCGCTCGACCCTGTTTTCGTTACCTGCTGCACAACTGGCCCTGACGCCCAGCAAGATGGGGTTTATTTTATTCAAGCCACTACTTATGTAAGCGGAGAAGGTCCCAAGCACCTAATAGAGCCGACTTTCTTGT
>CAWWAN010000154.1:0-3296 GCA_963934925.1 uncultured bacterium
AAGCATGGGAATAATTGCATTGGCCCTTGGGTTAACATCGATGATGCAATTGTCGGTTGAATTAACCGAAAACGAATTACGCGCGATGTTGTCGTTGTCGCCACCGCAGGCTCCTGCGCCGCGGCCCAAGCCAACTAATATTTTCGCCGACAACCCTGATGCTGCCAAGCTTGGTGAAAAATTATTTTTCCTCGAAGGCTTAGCAGGTGAAGGCACTACTCAATCGTGTGCAAGCTGTCACAATCCTGAATTAGGTTGGGCCGACGGTCTTCAATTTGCCATTGGTGATGGAGTCAGCACTCTAAACACGCCTGCGGTGCGTAATGCTGTCTTCAATAATTTCGTTTTTTGGGACGGCAGCGCTGATTCTCTGTGGGCGCAAGCCGCGCAACCGATTGAGTCTTCAATAGAAATGCATGGGTCGCGCTATGGTCTTTTGCGCACCATAGCCTCTGATGAAGCATTACTTGATGAATGGCAAAACCTCTTTGGGAAGATACCCGCCGTTGCGCAAGATTTAACTCTCCCGCCGCATGCAGCGCCTAACGAAGAGTTCAATGCTAACTGGATGGCTTTGACTGAAGAAAGCCGGCTTGCCGTCAATACGGCCTTTGCAAAGACTCTAAAAGCAATTGCGGCCTTTGAGAGAACGATCGTTTCCGGGAAAAGCAACTTCGATTTATTTGTCGAAGGATTGCGCACAGAGGATGAAGAGTTAATCAAAGCGTTGAGCCCACAGGCGCAACGCGGAATGAAATTATTTGTTGGCGAGGCCAATTGCATTAGCTGCCATTTTGGTCCGCTATTAAGTGATGGGCAATTTCACAATATAGGTTTAGATCCATATAAAGACATCCCGCCGGTAATCGGTCGCCCTGATGGCATTGAGAAAGTGCGACTCGATTTGTTTAACGGGCGTAATCAATTTAGCGACGACACATCATGGAAGGCCAACGGTCAGATGCTTTATATGATTTCGAACGAGCATACCGTGGGTGCGATGAAAACTCCGTCGCTACGCGATGTGGCTGCTACTGCGCCTTATATGCATGACGGGCGCTTTAAGACCCTTGAAGAAGTCGTTGAATTTTACAATTTATTGCCAGGGTTTCCAGGCGTTGGCCACCGTGAGGAGACTTTGAACCGTCTGCTGTTAAGTGATGAGCAGTTGGCCGAATTGGTCGCGTTCATGAAATCGCTTTCGTCGCTATAATAGACGCGATGAATCGCTTCGCTCTAACTATGTTTGCCTTTACTGCAATTTCAATTGCCGGATGTGGGGCGAAGGATAATGAGACAGCTTCTGCTTTTAATGCCTGCGCCAATACTAAAGATGTCTTAAATTTACCGTTTTCGTACTCTCTAGCCGAGAACAACCGGGCCCTGACCCCGGGCTACATCGAGGACACGGCAAACACTTATATGCACTTTGCGCCTTTTGGTGCGCATTTCAAGCCAATGACCGAGCTAGCTTACGGTAATAGCAAAACTACTTTTGCTGGCTTTTTTAGCGAAAGTAATGCCGAGGTCGTCGACCTCGGGGCAGGTCTATTCGGGTTCTATGCCGGCGCCAATCCAGCGGAGATATTGCATGCGCGACGTCCGATGTATTATTCGCCATCCAGCGCCATTATCACCGCTATCAGTTACGACGGGCCGACTTCCAACCTTTATCTAGACGACGAACCTACCTGGACGATATCTTTAAGTTTTGGCGACATTGAAATGAAGCTAGAGCATGTCGGGAAATTCTCACCTATATTGCACGACTTTATAGCTGACCCAGATGGCACGCTAAACATCGACACTCATACTTATGCCGGACCAGTTGGTGATATTTTCCCGGACGGCTACCTCATTTCTGCGCCTAGTGGAATTGAGCTTGCTTACCCACAAGTTGTTGCATCAGCTGTCCCAGGGCATGCCGGTTATTACAACGGCGAAGGTCTAGGGTCAGAATTCCCTGATCGGCCATATGTGCAGATAGAATTTTCGGTCACAGCGCCAACCGCCGGTGGCAACGCCGAAATTTGTGCACTCGAGTTATTGTCTACCGGCTTGCAGTCTAGTTTCCAAAGCATGCTGAATCACGACATTGTCGACATAAACTCGCAGCGCTTTTCTGGATGGCAAGATACTGCTTGGCAATGGCGCGCCGAATCAAGTGCTTGCTTAAGCTGTTCGACGCTAACCAACCAACTCAACGGTTTGTACAAAGACTTGGGTGGCTGGTTCGAGCGCGGCGACAATAGCACAGTACGCAACGAGCTTGTAGCCTTCATCCCTGTTCAACAAAGCACTACTAGCTACGATGCCACTTTATATGTACATGATGTGCAAACAGAATGGCTAATTACACGTCGCGACAATAATTCGCAAACCTTTGATTGGGTGATGGAAGACACTAGTGTTGTTGTTACTGACAATCCTGCTGGAGAAATTATTGCTGTCGAGGATGATGCATTATTAGTGCTATGGCGCGATCTTGGCGTGGCCACCGACAAAGACGCATACCAGTGGGTGCGCTACGACATTACTGGCGGTATCGTCACTCTTAAGTTTGGCGAATTCAGCGACCTCGAAGCCAATGCCCTCAAGCCAAACTTCGATTTAGCTGTAGACATAGCAAATGACAATGACGTCATTACCTTTGACAAAACTAAGATTGCTGGTTTCTAAAAGCTACTGCGACCAGCGAAAGTCTGCATCCCATGTTTTAAGCGCATCAAGTTCCACATTGACAAGAACAGTCTCGGACAGCGGCCATCCCCAATGCTTAAAGTAATCGCGTAAATCTAGTTCTAAGATAAGCGACATGCGCACTACCCAGCCGTCGATTTCTTGTTGATCATTCTTCGGACGCCGCGAGCTTGGCACTTTTTCGTAGTCCGAGAAAAATGTTTGGAAGGGTTGCCAGCCAAATTCGCGCTGAATCATGGCAAAACTTACTAGCGCGATGCCTGGACTCTTTTTCCATTTACTCCAGTCGGCGCCATCCTTTAGATATTTTGCCGCACCTTTCTTTTGTCCTTGCAGCCATTTGTTTTCCCAAGGCTCGATGCTTGCCATTACTTCACCGCCGTGCAATGAAAACAAATTATTAGTGACTTCTCCGGTGCCGCCGAACGTCCACCAGCTGCGCTGTCGATTGTGACCTAGCTCGTGAAAGTACCCCCAGTTGCCCTGCTTGCGTAACAATTCCAAATCTAGAATTGGAGCAAGCCGCCCATTACTTGGGGTTACCACATCCATCCATGTCATCACTGGATATCCCGAGTGCATGTAGCCCGCAGAAA
>CAWWAN010000155.1:0-3274 GCA_963934925.1 uncultured bacterium
TTTCCGGCCTTTAGCTTTAACTCAGCGGTGATTATTTATCGTCAATTTCACCGCATAAGCCCTTTTCACCAAAGGAGTTATGTGAAACAAGCTCTTCGAAGTCAAAAAGTCCCATTCGAGCTTGAGCGGCTTTTACTCCTCTACCCACGGTGATCATCATTAAGGGTGGGCAATCTTCTGGCAAGCCAACAATTTCGGCGACCTTAGCCGCGTCGTAGCCAATCATCGGGCAACTATCGAGCCCCATATCTTTGGCTATCAGCATAATATTTTGCGCTAGCAACCCAATAGAACGCACTGCCTCGTCACGCTGCAGCTGCTCATTCCCGTCGTACAGCCCATTCACAAAGCCTGCAAACATCTCTTGGACCTTTTCAGGGGCTTTGCGCGTAAAGCGCGCCACCTTTTTATAGCCTGTAAGACTGCCGCCCAATATCAAAGTCACCGAGCAATCTTTGACCTGCCCCTGGTGCCATGAAGCCTCACACAAAGCATCTTGCTGTGCCTGATCATCAACAGCAACCACATGCCAGTTTTGCATATTAAAAGAAGATGGCGCCAAAAAAGCGTGACCCAATAAGTGGCGTAATTCATCTTCAGTAAGGCGATGTTCGGCATCAAAGTGTTTGACCGAACGGCGCTGACGGATAGCATCTATTAATTCCATTAATCTAATTTTAACAACTTACCTTCAACAAAAGACGACCAGCCTTTAACAATAGTGTGCCCCTTAAAACCAATAGGCCCAGCATGCCACGTAACCCCATCGAGTGACCAATCACAACCATCGGGGCCAATAGCAAACCAAGCGTCATATTCACTAAGCCAATCGACAGCCGAGCGATATCCACCCGTCATCACTGTAGACGCCGTCCATGTCAACCCGCCATCATTGGTGTAAGCTGCGACTTGCTCGTTTACTTCTGGATGTTCATAATCGCCACCGACGATGACTCCGTGCAATGCGTCCTTGAATGCTATCGAGAAAACTCCACTGCCATCACTGCCACTTATAAAGGGAATCTCAATGGCCTGCCAATTATCTCCGCCATCTTCAGAACGCCAAACCTGTGATTCAGTGCCTCCAGTGGCTATGAGTACGGTATTTTGAGAAATAGTGACTAGGCTTGTACCCGATGCCGCAAAACAATACTGGCGATCTCCTACATCTGGCGGATTTGAGGCATTGCGATATGAAGCGCCACCATCATCAGTAATCATTACAGTCAATTTACCATCGACAGGGTCGCCGACTAACACACCGCGATTGCTTCCGCTCCAGAAAGCAATGCCGTCCCAAAATCCTTCGGCCTCCGTGTTGACCAAGGCGGGACGTAGCAGGGTTTTTGTACCTATTAATTCTACCTGCACAACTGTTGAAGCCTCCCCAGGGCCTGCGGACATAAGAACAATAGTCCTCCCATCATTTAATATTTCTACGTCTCGGTAGTCTAATTCCTCATCAATGGTTAGTCTGCCAGCAAAGGTCTCGCCATGGTCAAGCGACCATGTCACATAACCACCTGTCCCTGACAAGGCAATCACTGCGCCATTTGTCGCTAGCCCACGCTGCGAACCCGACTCAATGCCGGCTCCATAAACAACAAAACCCAGGTCAGCAAGATTCGCTTGCTGACTTAGGTTGCATGCCGAAAGGCATAGTGTTGCGAATAAAAGCTTACTCGTCGTTGCCGCCAAAATCGCGGTCCATGACTGTTTTACGCTTACTTGCTGCAGCGTTATCCATAGCTTGATCGCACATTTGAGCGATTAGGCCAGAAAGATGGCCTGCCACGGAACCTGAAGTGGACATGCCTGATTTGGCCTTGATGTACTTCTTAATTTTTGATTGGACAACTAATACTTCTTGATCTGACATTTTTATTCTCCTGTTTTAGGGGGGCTAAATGAGGGCGCTCGCCGCCTGACGTCGAAATGACGACCTGCTGAGCGTTAGCAATATAGCAAGTGGATGGCTGTTTTGCCGTCCAAATTTGCTTTTTTTAAGGGTAATTTGGCTACAATATGAACAAATGCGGGTATTTCACCTCAAAATCAACGGCGATACAGTCGATGTCGCCGCTCCAGAGCACTACACTTTGCTCGAAATCTTGCGCTATGAACTTGGTTTGACAGGCTCTAAGCAGGGTTGTGACAAGGGTGATTGCGGTTCGTGCACTGTTCAAGTCGATGGTGTACCCATGCTGTCCTGCCTCGTACTGCCCTCTACTGTTGAGAGCAAAGACATTACGACTATCGAAGGTTTAGCGGTTCAGCACCGTGCAAACGGCGGAGAAGGCGCCTCGCTGTTGCAAAATGCCTTTGACGCGGCTGGTGCTTTGCAATGTGGTTTTTGCCAACCAGGCATGATTATGTCTGCGCAGGCACTACTCGAAAACAACGCCACCCCAAATCGCGACGACATCAAGCAGGCCCTAGCTGGCAACTTGTGCCGCTGCACTGGCTACACCCAGATTTACACTGCCGTCGAATCGGCCGCGAAAGACGGAGGCGAAAATGGCTGCTCGTGATAAACACGGCCCTGACGCTCCTTGGGGAGACGGCTTTAAGGTTATTGGCAAGCCCAACCGCAAAGTTGATGCCCTAGCCAAAGCGACCGGCGAGGCTATTTACACAGACGACATCAGCCTACCAAATATGCTGCACTCAAAGACGCTGCGCAGCCCGCATGCACATGCGAAAATTTTGTCGATTGATACCTCAAAGGCTGAAGCGCTTGAAGGCGTGTACGCTGTTTTAGTCGGTAGCGAATTGCCAATTAAGTACGGAGTCATCCCATGGACACCAGATGAAAATGTATTGGCGACTGACAAAGTGCGTTTTATTGGCGACGAAGTGGCAGCAGTAGCAGCGGTCGATGAAGACACCGCGATTGAGGCCTGCGAGTTAATCGAGGTCGAATACGAACTGCTCGAAACCATCGTGACTGCCGAGCAAGCATTGGTGACTCCCGAGCCACCGATTCACGATGATCGCAAAAAGCGTAACAACATCTCTAAGCACGTCGAACTCGAGTTTGGCGACGTCGATGCGCAAGTGGGCGACGCCGATTTAGTCGTTGAAAACGATTACTACTTCCATAGCACCACCCACACTGCCATCGAGCCACACTGTGCGGTCGCGACTTTCGGCAACGACGGACGCTTAACGCTGTGGTCGTCTACTCAAATTACACATTACGTTCATCGTGCTTTATCGCGAGTCCTTGAAATGGACCCCGCTAAGATTCGTGTGATTCAGCCAAACGTCGGCG
>CAWWAN010000156.1:0-3225 GCA_963934925.1 uncultured bacterium
CGCTGATGTCATGGTGACAGGTGGTTCTGAAACGACCACCAATGCTTTATGTTTAGCAGGCTTTAATTCACTTAAAGCTTTGTCTACGCGTAACGACGATATCCAACGTTCTTCGCGTCCATTCGACCGCGATCGCGATGGTTTTGTAATGGGCGAGGGTGCAGGTGTCTTAGTGATTGAATCGCTTGAACATGCTCAGGCTCGTGGTGCAAAAATATATGCTGAAATCGCAGGCTTCGGTCAGACCGATGACGCAGGGCATATTACTGCTCCGGATTCAACGGCTCAGCGTCCCGCAGCAGCTCTTAAAGCTGCGATGAACGATGCCGGTATTAACGACGACGAAGTGGATTACATCAATGCTCATGGCACATCAACGATGATGAATGACATGATTGAGACCCTTGCTATTAAGATTGCCCTAGGCGAAGAGAATGCCAAGAAAGTTGCTATATCTTCATCGAAGTCGATGGTCGGCCACTTGGTTGGCGCTGCTGCAGCAGTTGAGGGTATTGCATGTGCTTACACGCTAGCAAAAGGTGTTGCGCACCCTACAAAAAACCTTGACAATCCAGACGTCGAAAACGGTTGTGATCTCGATTACATTCCGAACGAACCGCGCGAAGGTGATTTCAAGACTGCGCTGTCAACATCACTGGGCTTTGGCGGACACAACGTTTGTATCGCCTTCCGCAAGTTCGAAGGTTAAGCCAATGAGTCTTCGGCAAGATTTGTCCAGTCGTGGACTCGAAGACGTCTTTGTGCGCGCTCAATCGCAGAATGACGCGGCCGTAAAACGTTTGCATGACGCGCTTTCTGCCATAGATTTGGTGATGCTAGATCGTCAGCGAGCGGCGCTCAATGAAGATGTTGTTATCGATACGTCTACTATTTCGCCGCCGCAACTTTTAGACACGTCTTCGACTTCTTCGACGGCTAACAGCGCGGCTCTTGCTTGTGGCGAGAAAGCTCTCGCTGATAATCGTGTGGCGATTATTACTGTTGCGGGTGGGCAAGCGTCGCGCCTGGGTTTTAATGGTCCTAAAGGAGCTTATCCATTGGGCGCAGTTTCTGGTGCATCTTTGTTTCAGATGCTTGCCGAACAAGTGATTCTCTTACGCTATAAATACCAGTGTGCATTGCCTTGGGTTATTCAAACAGGTCCGGGTAATCACGACGACACCATTGCTTATTTCACGTCTCACAATTGGTTCGGCATGTCAGCGACCAGTGTCCATTTCGTGTGTCAAGGAACCCTGCCCGCACTAAACGGCCAGGGCGAGTTTATGCTCACTGCACCAGATGAGCTGTTTAGTAATCCTGACGGTCACGGCGGGGGGTACCGCGCTATCAAACGCAGTGGCATGCTAGATACGTTGCGCGCACAAGGTATTGATGTGCTTTACTACTGCCAAGTCGATAATCCATTAGTGTTTATGTCTGACCCAACGTTTATCGGACATCACCTTCTAGCCGATGCACAAATGTCGGTTAAAGTCGTTGAAAAAACAGAGGCCAGTGAAAAGGTGGGTCTCGTTGTCGAAAACAACGGCAAAGTGCAGTGCATCGAGTACTCTGATATTAGTGCCGAACTTCAAGCGCAAACCACTGATGATGGCGGCTTGCTTTACCGAGCAGGAAATATTGCAGTACACGTATACGCAATTAACTTCTTCGAAGAAATGGCTGAAGCACATTTGCCTTTGCACCTTGCTCGCAAAACGATTAAGGCATTGGCGCCTGGCGAGTCAATTCCGTCCGACGTCGAGGGTGTTAAGTTCGAAACCTTTGTCTTTGATGCTTTACCATTGGCTGATCGCGTTGTGGTTCAATTGGCCGACCGAGAGTTTGAATTTGCTCCGGTTAAGAATCGTACAGGTTCCGATTCAGCCGCGACTTCGCGTGCTGCACTAAGCGCTCGCGCTAAGCAATGGTTGTCTACTATCGACTGTTCGTGCGATTATAGCGACCAACAAATAGAGCTTAGTTCCAGCGTTATTAGTGGTCCACAAGACTTGATTTACCGCCAACAACAAATCAACGACGGGCATCAACAATTGGCCTGTTCCTGTGGCAATAAGTTAATAACTTTGGCATAATATGCGCCGTTGAGATGCCGAAGTGGCGGAATTGGCAGACGCGATGGATTCAAAATCCATTTCTCGCAAGAGAGTGAGGGTTCGAGTCCCTCTTTCGGCACCATCTCAGATTATGACGTTTTCCGTGCACCCTGATAACTTGCAATCGCTAGCTGAGCTAGGCTTTCGCACAACTTATCACCGCTTACGTGGGGTTCGTGGGGTTGTCGCAGGGTGGATTGAAATTGGTATCCCCGAAGATCAGAAGGCACGCATTCTAGCCAACTTAGCTCAAGAGCAAGTACTGTTACTGCGCCTTGACGAAATGCACCAAGCATGCGTAGAAACAATTTCAACAGCCGATGCCATCGTCGGCGGTAAACCAGAAGTCTTCTTGGCAGCTACCTTGAAGTTAGGCACGCCAGAAGAGGGCGCAGAATTAATGCCCAGTGTGCTTGAGCCTGAGGCAGCCTTAGCTTTGGCTGTTTGGTTTCTCCAGCGCGACTGTATGAATAACGATGTGCGTACACGCTTAGAAATTATCGAAGGGGTCGTGACAGCAAGCGTAACAGGAAGCACCCGCAATTCAGCACCAGCTTGGCCCAGTGAATTAGCCGACTACATCACGAGTGAGTCTGCTTTAAAATTGTGTTTTGTCGAGAAAGTATTCTCTTTCCCAGTGTCTAAAGATGAAGGCTGAATATACGATCACTGAGTACTCTGAGTTGCTAATGCAACTTATGAAGAAAGTTCTTGCTGAGCCTGGGCTTAAAGATGATTTACGCGTTGCGCAAGAACTATTCACAGGCAAAGCCGCACTCGACAAATCGAATGCCAATAGCTTTAATGAATGGTATCTTCTAGAGCGTGATTGTCCGCTGCTTGGCGCGCCGCCCGCTGTTGCTTTTGCGCCATCAAATACACAAAAGGATGATATCTGGCACTGTCTGCTCGACTCCTTCTTTGGTTTATTTCATGTGTCTTCTCTTGAGGGGCAAGCCAACACAGCGGTCTTGGAATGCTTATGGTCGGCGCGACAGGTGCGCGTTACTACATTGCCAGTGGGCATTGATGTCGGCACATTGATACCCGCGCGCGTTGCTCAAAGCAGCTCTGAGTCCCACTTGCTGTTACCCGCAGCTAACTT
>CAWWAN010000157.1:0-3214 GCA_963934925.1 uncultured bacterium
CACCCGGAGTTTATGGCGCAATTTACCAATAACACCTGGGGCTTGGACTTTACGAGTAAAGGTGAAATCTGGGGTAGCACCGCGAACAATGCGCCATCCTTCTTTGTTGGCCTGCCTAATGCTCGCCGCGCTTTGCCGGTTTTTGATAGCGCACGGGTGCATCCAGCTTTAGCCAAAACACGCCAGGGCGATTTCTTTGGCAACTTCACTGCGGCGACTAGCCACACTTTTGCGACCGGCGATCAATTCCCTGAATGGTGGAATGAAACTTCGGCGTTCGTTTGTGAGCCGACGACGCATTCCATATCGCGCTTAGAAAGTTATGTTAGCGGTTCTGGGTATCGCACGCGTGACGGGTTTAATGTCGCGGTGTCGGTCGATGACTGGTTCTGCCCAGTGCAAGTAGAGGTTGGCCCTGATGGCGCGTTATGGATTGCCGATTTCTCGCAATTCGTTATTCTGCATAATTTGCCAGGCAATCCGGAACTTGGTTTACCAAGTGTAGATTTTGATGAGGGCAATGCTCACCTGACTCCATTGCGCGACAAATCACACGGGCGCATTTTTAGAGTAGTGCGCAACGGAGAACCAACGCAATCAGAATTTGATTTGTCAAATGCTAATGCCGACGAAATATTAAAGGCTTTCGATTCAAAGAATAAGTTTTGGCGAGTAACTGCGCGCCGACTGTTAATTGAGCAAGACCTTCGCGGCGCTACTGGAATCTTAAACTCTATGGTTCGTAAGTTCTCGAATCGTGGAGATAACGGTTTAGTGATTGCTTTAGAAGCGTTGCGCACATTGGCTGGCTTCGATTCCTTCAATCATCCCAACGGCCAAGCTTTTGATACTATAAAAGCGGCCTTGATGTCTCAGAGTGCTTTGTTTGGAGAGGTGGCTTTAGATGTAATGCCCCGCAATGAAAAATATGCAAAGTTGCTGGCCGACACCGATTTGATTAGCGCAGAGGCAGGCAATCTTCAACGCCACGCATTACAGGCGGCGGCTGAGATGCCGTCCTCTTATGCTATTGCTAACGATTTGTTGGAGGCAACCATGAAGTTAGACAGAGCAGATGTCTGGCTTTCAGATGCGCTTCGATTGGCGATTAAAGCGCACTCAGGGCCATTTGCTGAGTTGGCAGCAGATTTGATGGCCGAGGAATCGCAGGTGGCAATTCCTGAGCAGATTTTATCGGCTGAGGGATTCGTGCAAGAAATTTATTCTGGCAGCGCCGATTTTTCATTAGTTGACGGTGTGTTGATTATTGAATCTCAGCTAGGCTCTGATTGTGCTTACCAAATAGCGCTTCCAGTAACGGGCGGGTTTAAATATAGGTTTAGCGCGTTGATATCAACGGAGGCTGTCACTGACGAAGGGGCTACGCACGGTGCATTGTTGAACGTTCATCCACATCATATTGTGTCGCAATATGTAGTCGGTGACAGCGATTGGACCGAAGTGTTTGTTGAATTCGAGACGGATGTTGACCAGCGTAGCGTAACGCTTAATTGTTTATATGGAGGGTGGGGTGAATCAACGGGACGCGCTCTTTATAAAAACATGGTGTTGAAACCGATGGGGCCGGCTAACAGCCTGTTGTCCTTCCTTGAGTATGCCGCGCAACAACCGCTAGCTCAATTAAATGGAGATGCCAAGCGTGGCGCGGATGTTTATCAAAACAGTGCCGCTAATTGCATCGGATGTCATCCGGGGATTGGGCCTGATCTTGCCGGTATCGGCGAACGCTTGTCAGCTGATGATATTAAACAGGCTATTATTAATCCGTCGTCTATGCGTTCAGCGGGCTATGCCGATAACCCTGTTGTGATGCCTGAGGTTACGAACTTTTTGTCTGAGCAAGATGTGGCTGATTTGGTGCAGTATCTCACAGAAAATTAATGTAAAAGTAAGGCATGGCGTTAATATACGCGCTGCTGACCTCTGACCCTCCTCTATACGATGGACCAATCCACCCAAAGCACTGATTTCAATCACGACCCGCTAGTCGCCCCCCCAGGCAAGGGCGGTGCTTGGTGGAAATACGTGGCGCTTTTCGTTCTACTTTTTGGTTTCTTAATTGCGATTAAAATGCTGTCGAAGGGTATCAGTGGTTTTGGTGAAGGGTTTACTGAAGGGTTACTCGCTGGCGTCACCAATCCATTTGCCGGTCTTGCGGCAGGCGTTTTGTTCACTGTCCTTGTGCAGTCATCATCAGTGACCACTGCGACTATCGTGGCATTAGTTGGCGGAGGCACTCTAAATGTTGCGGTTGCCGTACCGATGGTAATGGGTGCTAATATTGGCACCACTATTACCAATACCCTTGTTTCCATTGGCCACGTGCGCCGCGGCAATGAATTCCAGCGAGCATTTTCAGCGGCGACAGTGCATGACTTCTTCAACCTAATAGTTGTTGCGATTATGTTCACGATAGAAGTAACCACGGGCTTTCTAGAAAAATCTGCGTACACCATCGCCAACTCAATGGCCATCGGCGGAGGAGGATCCTATAAGTCTCCGATTAAAGCTGCGGTGAGTTCCGGAGAAAAACTATTTGCATCCATCTTCGAATGGTGTGGACTCGAAGGCAGTGGGCTAGCTACAGCTAAAGTAATCTTTGGTATCGGCTTGATTTTCCTTTGCCTGACGATGATTACCAAAATCATGAAAAAAGTTATTGCGCACAAGGCCGAGCGCGCGATGAATAAAGCGCTAAAGAAGAGCGTCGTTTTCGCGATTGCAGTAGGTGCGATGATAACGATGGCCGTGCAGTCCTCGAGCATCACCACGTCGCTGATTGTTCCGATGTGTGGCTCCGGTATCCTCTCTCTCGAGGCAGCATTCCCAGTGATGCTAGGTGCTAACATTGGCACGACAATAACTGCGTTTTTAGCCTCATTAGCCACCGATAAGAATGGTCTTGTTATCGCTTTGGTACACGTGATATTTAATACTATCGGCATTGTCGGTATCCTGATCATACCGCGCGCCCGTCAAATCCCGATAGTACTCGCCGAAGGCTTGGCCGCACGCGCTGTCCGGAATAAGATTTGGGTTATTGCTTATGTGTTCATTATGTTCCTCGTCATTCCGTTGCTCGGAATATTTCTCTTTTAAGATATAAATCACCAACACCAATTAAAAAAATGTTTGAATGGATCTCCGCTTTACGCTCTCAGCCTTCTGGACTCGACGAAATCATGCAATACTT
>CAWWAN010000158.1:0-3164 GCA_963934925.1 uncultured bacterium
CGATTATTTTCCCGCCTGGAGTGAACACAATGAGCTCTCCCTGGGCCGAATCGATAATTTTCGGCGTGCGGTTGAAATCATCTGCTGCAATCACATACTTGCCGAGAATCGGTACCAAATCTAAGTCGCCAAAAGTGTCGCGGAGTTCGCGGCCATGGTTAGAGGTGCCCCCCAATGGGTGGCCATCCTCAAGCCATAACATTAAAGGTTTACGACTAGCCTTAGCAAGCCTAAATCCGGGCGCAGTGTGCTGTTCCCACCCGAGTAATCTCCATTTCAATTCGTCATGCGATGGGTAGCATTGAGCAAACCACTCCTTAAAGTTCTTGCGATTAAGCTCTACTGTGAATTCAGCAAGTGGTGCCGAGGCTTGTTGAGTAGACTTACTGCACGAAATAGCCGAGCATAGCAAAAGAAAAGTGATACTTAATCTAAACATGACAAAATTGCGCGGCGAATAAAGACGGGGACCATTGCATGGCGGTATGCATGGTCACCAGGAATGTTAGGCATTGGTCGACATTGTTTCGCCGCTATTGCGCAACACGCCTTTAGAGCCTCGTTGAACGCGTCGCTGCCAACGGTAGTGCCAATCAAAAGAGCGCTCGCTTTGTCAAGGGGCCAAGGGCGCGCTTGCAATGCCACCACACATAAAGCGCAATCGTCAACGATGTTATCGCTTATCTTGAGCCGCGCCGCAATTCCGAGTAATGGGAAGTCAATAGAGTTGCGATCGCGTAGTTTTTCGTAACTACCTTTTTGGTCCAGCAGTGCAGCTGGTAAATGAATAGCCACTAACAAATCGTGCGGCCCGACTTTTTTATTCCAGATGCCGTCTGCTTGCCAAAGTTTATCAATCGCAATGCGTGTGCTTCCCTGTGCATTAGCAAATTCTAATTCGGCCTGCAGAGTTGAAAGCGCAGCCGCAGTATCGTTTGACGCAGCGGCCACACATTTAGAGCCACCTTTTATCACGTGGCAAACATCGCCATCTTTCTTTAAGCAAAACCCAAGTGACTTGCGCCAGAAGTAAGTCTGGTTATACCACTTACAACGTGTGTCAAGCATGACGTTGCCGCCAATCGTGCCCATGTTACGTAACTGCGGGCCACTGACCTGTCGCGCTGCCGACGCTAGGCCGGGGGCTAGTTGCTGAATCAATGTGTTGGTTTCAACATTGGTCAGTGATTCCATTGCTCCGATACGCAAACCGAACTCTGTCTGACTAATGCCGAAAATTTCTTCGACACCATTAAGCGCGACCAAACATTCTGGCTCGAGTAAACGGTGCTTTAGATTAGGATTGATGTCGGTCCCGCCAGCAATAAAACGCGAGCCTTCGACTTGCTGGATAGCATCGACAGCTTCGGCGACAGTAGTCGGATTCAGAACCTTGAATTTAGGCATTCTAAGCATCAGCAGTCACCTCATCTTTCTCTTTAAGAGCGGCCAAGACTTTAGCCGGGGTAAACGGCAATTCGCGTAAACGAATACCGACAGCATCATAGATAGCATTCGCAACGGCCGGAATAGCGGAGTGCAGCGGACCTTCGCCTGCTTCTTTGGCGCCATATGGTCCTTCTGGGTCAATGCTTTCGACAATCAATGCCTCGATCTCTGCGGTATCGAGTGTCGTCGGTATGCGGTAATCAAGTAGCGATGGGCCAGCATGCAGTGAGAAACGATTCATTTCGTAATTCTCTAAAGACACTTCGGCAGCCCCCATATAGGTGGAACCTTCGATTTGGCCTTTGACCAATGTGGGGTTAAGAGCGCGTCCGCAATCGTGAGCCACCCATATTTTTTTGACTTCTATTTCTCCTGTTTCGGTGTCGATGTCAACTTCGGCAACGTGGCTGGTAAACGAATACGCCGGCGACGAACCGATAGTTCCGCCGCGGTAATCGCCGCCCAAAGTTGGGGTGTTGTATGAGCCCGTTGAGCCCAAGGTATCGAATTTTTCTTCGGTGATATGGAAGGCTTCGCGCTGGCTTAAAGTTTCTTCGTCGTTGTCAAGGTTATAAACCGTGCCATCGATAATGCGCACGGATTCTTTTTCTACTTGCCAATGTTCGGCAATAGCTTCAACTATCTTGTTGCGCATTTTGCGTGCGGCGTCGATGGCAGCGTTGCCAACCATAAAGGTTACCCGTGAGGAATAAGCGCCTAAATCGACGGGGCACAAGTCAGTGTCGGCAGCAACAACTTTTATCGAATCTGGGTTGATGCCCATTTCTTCTGCTACACAGTACGCAACCATCGAATTTGATCCTTGGCCAATGTCGTTGCCGCCGGTAAACACAGTTACTAAGCCACTGCGATCAACTTTTAGTTGCACGCCAGCTTGCGGCATTTTGTTGGGGTAAACCGGATAGTTCGTGCCCGAGATATACATCGAGCCAGCAACACCAATGCCAGTGCCATAAGCCATTTTTCTGTGCTTGCTCTTCCAGTCACTAGCTTGCTCTACAACATCTAAACATTCGAGGAAACCATTTGAAGTAATGCGCTGCCCATTAATGGTCGTTGTATTCTCGCCCAAAAAGTTTTTACGCCTAATTTCGATTGGGTCGATATTAAGCTTAGTTGCGATCTCATCTAGCTGTACTTCAAAAGCAAAACGCGGCTGCACTGAGCCGTGCCCACGCTTTGGACCACATGGCGGGCGGTTGGTGAACACACGGGTTGAATCAAACCGATAATTCGGGAAAGCGTAAGGCCCTGTTAATAATTGACCACTGTAATAGGTGGTAACCAAGCCGAAACTTGAATAAGAGCCGCCGTCGATTAATAACTTGGCATCAACGCTGGTAATCGTGCCATCAGATTTGGCAGTGGTGCGGTAATGCATTTGCATAGAGTGACGTCCGCGATGTGCGTAGAATACTTCTTCACGCGTCCATAACATTTTCACTGGGCGCCCCGATTTCTTGGATAGCATCGCGGTGATGAATTCGAGGGCGAATGGATCGCTCTTGCCGCCAAACCCGCCGCCGACGTTTGGCTGAATCACACGAATCTTAGCGGGGTCCATTTCAAGGACTCGTGATAAAGCACGATGAACGTAATGCGTAATTTGAGTGGACGACCACAGCGTTAAGCGTCCGTCGTTACCGAAAGTCGCGACCGCACAGTGTGGCTCGATGGCAGTGTGGGTGGTGCTA
>CAWWAN010000159.1:0-3150 GCA_963934925.1 uncultured bacterium
TGCCTGTCTCGTTCGCCGGTAAACTTATTTCGTCAGCCGCCACTTTGTTTGAAAACGGAAACAATCCGCCGCTTTCTAGAATCACTTTAGTGACCGCATCGTACTTGCCGGTAAATTCATCGAGGCCAATCGTTTCGCTATTTTGCAAACGACTTAACATCGAGTGGTCACCCATCAGCTGACCGAGGTTAATGTTATTACGTTCGTGAATCGGCGCGAAGCTAGCCGCGAACACATAACGAATCCCGCTAAAGCGCTCACACTGAGCAGCGGTCTCACGCGACGAGCCAGTGCCTTTGCGGTAGCCGGAAACGATAGCCTCAAAGTTGCCGTCGAGTAATTCACGAGTGTCAATGACGCGCTTACCGCTTTCATCAAGCAATCCGGCATAAGCATCGGTAGCGATATCTTGCGGACGGTGACGGAAACACACCCACGCAGGAGTCATTACGTCAGTGTTAATATCATCGAGCAAATCGTCGATTGACAAATCGTCCATGCGTAAATCCAGACCCTCGTGCAGTTGCTTCCGAATGAGCTCGAGGTCTTTAGTTAAAAACAGAATGCGCTTATTTGCCGACAAGCGAATCGATGACGGTGGCCATGGTTCAGTCATGACACTATTTTACAACATTGTCGGCAGCAATAAGGCACAATTGCCCAAACCGTGGATGGCTGCGTTTACCCCCAAGCTTTTGCCCCAGATAAATACATAGCCCATGCAAACCCCAGCTGCGAGGTGTATCGGATAAAACACGCCGGGCTCATATATTGCGTAGTGTAGAGCCGCAAACAACAATGCGCTAAAGATCACAGCGGCATGCTTATTCATTACTCTCAAGAAAGCGCCCATGGCAATCACACGATAAACACCTTCTTCGACAAAAGGCGAGTAAAGGACGCGGTTGATAATCACATTAACAACTTCTTCGTTATCACTAAATAAGTACAACGCTATCACCGATAGCGCCACCACAAGGCCAGCAACTGCTAGCCGCCTATTCAGTCAGCCGGGAGCAGCATACTCGCTAAAGAAGCTAGCTGACATCAACGGCATCACCAAGCGCTGCCAGCTCAAGGCATATCCGAAATGCACTAAAGCCATATCACTGAGCACCACCACAACTGCGAGTAAAATCCACAACGGCGGACGACTATCTAGTTTATTTTTAAATGCGTTCAAGAACATATATCGTTTCAATTTCAGAAGAGCCTAATCTATCTATTAACTCGCACTTAAACTTATCGCCACACAGTGCTCTAACTTCATCTTCAACTACCGAAAACGGCGGACCTTCGCGCATGCCTTCCGGGTATTCAAAGCTGACCAACAAGCCACGCGCACCATGCGGCAAAAAAGAAGCAAGGTGTGCAAAGTAACGCACGCGTAATTCTGGCGACAACGCCACCAACGCCGCGCGGTCATACCACGCATCAACGGTCGGATCGCTAAACTCAAAAAAATCGCCGCAATGCAGCGACAACTTTTCACTTTGAGGCAAAGCGTTGATCGCCATCTCAGAAGCTTCGACGCCAATCACGTCATGGCCCTGTTCAGCCAGCCACATCAAATCAAGTGACTTACCACACAACGGTACTAAAACACGACTGGCAGAATCTATCCCTAGATGCTGCCAGTATTCAATTAAACGTGGATTTACATCACTAAGATGCCATCCTGTGCGGCCGTCGGCCCAACGTTGTTTCCAGTAGTTAACTTGCAATGAGGTTAGCGTTATGCATTACGCTCTATCAGCATAGCAATTCCTTGTCCACCGCCGATACATGCCGACGCCATACCCAAAGATTTACCACTACGCTCGAGCTGATGCATTAACGTTAGAACCAAGCGCGAACCCGTCGCACCAAGCGGATGGCCGATAGAAACAGCACCACCGTTAACGTTACACTTATCGCGGTCAAGTTCTAAAACCTTTTCACAGGCCAAGTATTGTGCAGAGAACGCTTCGTTAATTTCGATGTAGTCGATATCACCTACTGCGACGCCTGCCTTAAGCGCAGCTTGCTTGATGGACTCGACCGGGCCAATGCCCATGATCTCTGGCTCGCAACCGGTGATGCCCCAAGAACGAATCTTGGCGCGCACTGCCCAGCCTTCGGCGGCAGCACGTTCTTCAGTAGTGATTAACAACGCCGCTGCGCCATCAACGATACCACTGGCGTTACCCGCAGTAACCGTACCTTCTTTACCGAAAGCCGGGCGCAACTTCGCCAAACCTTCGAGTGTCGTTTCGGGGCGGATGTGGTCATCGGTGTCAACCACGAATTCTTTACGCCCCACCTTTACAGTAAGCGGTGCAATCTCTTCAGCAAACAAACCGCCACTAACTGCAGTCGCGCCCAACTCGTGAGAGCGGAAAGCGTAAGCATCTTGCTCTTCGCGAGAAATACCGTACTTGGTTGCAAGATTTTCTGCAGTCTGCGCCATGAAGAAACCTGAGTAAGGATCCATTAATGACTCGAACAACGAATCTTCAACCTTCGGCGAACCGCCCAAGCGAAAACCTTTACGCGCACCGCGAATGATATGCGGCGCTTGCGACATGTTTTCCATTCCGCCGGCAACAACCACTTCGGCATCACCAGACAAAATCATTTGCGCACCAGAGACAATCGACTGAATACCCGAACCACACAAGCGGTTCACGGTCAACGCCGGAACTTCATTAGCAATACCCGCTTTCAAACTAGAATGACGCGCACCATAAATGGCATCAGCAGAAGTCTGCATCGCGTTACCCATTACCACATGATCCACCATAGAAGCATCAACCCCACCACGCTCGAGCGCGGCCTTGATGGCATGCGCGCCTAGATCGTTTGCAGAAACAGTATTGAAAAGGCCGTAGCCAGGAGTGCCGACATACTCGGCCATCGCGGTGCGTGCACCGCTTACGATTACTAATTGTTTTGACATGTTCCTATGTGACTATTCGCCAGAGAAATTTGGTTTACGTTTTTCAAGGAAAGCTTCTGCGCCTTCGGCTTGATCTTTAGTAGTGAACAACAAGCCAAATGCATCTGACTCGAGGTTTTCACCTTCGCTCTGACCGACTTCAAGTCCTCGACGAATGACATCGAGTGCCGCATTGATAGCGATAGGACCGCGCTTAGCGATTGTAGATGCCA
>CAWWAN010000160.1:0-3072 GCA_963934925.1 uncultured bacterium
AAGCATTTTGCGGATCGTGGTTACTACCCATGTTGTGCCCCAATTCGTGACCGAAGCTGTAATAACCGGTAGCGCAACTATAGTTAGTAACGCTAAAAGCCGAGCTCGCAAAACCCGTTGAGACATTAGTCATTAAATATGCAATGCCGCAATACTGACCATTCTGACAAATCAGCGCAACGCAATCAGCATTGTATTGATCGCGTAAAGCATGGACGTTATCCATCTTGCCGTCGCTGGTCCCTGAAAGGTCAGATAGAAGTTGACTGAAACTTGAGGGCTCGGAATAGCCGACCATCTCAGCTTTGTGCACCAACACCAAACGCTGAGTGACTCCACTATCACTATATGCCGAATTTGTTTCTGAGATAGCAAGATTTATTTTAGATGTCATGCCCGACGATCCGCCCACCGCATTTTTAGCAGCAGTGGTGTAAGCGACAAGGACATCAATATCAGGGTTGCCGGCAAAATTACTATTGCTCGATTGCTGTGCCGCCGACTTCACTGCGTGCGAAGCATCGGTGCCGCAACCTGCAACTAAGTCTTGATTCTCTAGTTTCACCCGGTGCACGCCATTGCCGGCATATTCAATCTGCAACAACACGTCGTCGTAACGAACAGTACCCATCACCACCCCGTTGCTCACGGAAAAATCTGCGGATGAGTCGGTGTGCCCGACTACTGCGCCGCGCCACACGTATCCATCTGTGTACTGATCCGTCGAAATAAACTGTGCGCTAAGAGTCGTTCCGCTAAACAAATTCAGCTCGATTAATGGCACGCTACCATTAAGTAACGCGATATTAACATCTACAATTCGGTGCTGGGTAGATGTTGTCGTTGAGCCAACGCCCGGTGCTGCCGCGACATTTGTATCAACGAAAAGCTGTGGCGCCGATTGGCCCGCAATAAGAAAAACGGTGGCTAAGAGATGTAGCATGCCTTCGAGTTTATCACCTAAATACTTAAATTGTCCTCTAAAAAGGCGGAACTATAGGGTTTCAGCCTACGTCACATTATAAATGCCCTTCTTTTTTCGGAAATCGGCGATTCCATCAGATAAGTTTTAACATGCCATTAAGCAATAATTACTTCGAAGACACCAAGTACTGTCCTTGCTGTCGCGAGTATGTTCTCTACCTTAAGAGTCCTAAGGCCAGCTATTGCGCTGACTGCGGGGAGAAAGTGAGTTTGTTTAGCGCCGCTGACAAGCGCGCCTTCGAGCTCTCTATTAAAAAAGAGAAACAACGTCGCATCCAAAACCACGACAAACGGGTTAGCTAGCTTTATTATGTAGGCAATGTTCAAGCTTTGCCTCCTGTTAAGCCGCGACCTTTGTGTGTTGCCGGTTGCTGATGTTTTGCATCAAGCGATTGACGGTGGTGCCGATTTAATACAGCTGCGCGAAAAAGAAATGCTACCGCGCGAGTTTTGTGAATATGCGAAACCGCTGATTGATATTTGTAAATCGAGAAATGTAAAAGTGGTGGTGAACGATTCCGTTGAGTGCGCCATGGCTTTAAATGCAGATGGCGTCCACCTTGGGCAAGAGGACATGCCGGCGAAATTAGCCCGTAAATTATTAGGGCCAGATAAATTAATTGGGTTGTCAACACATTCCGTTGAGCAAGCCGAAGATGCCGTCTCCGCTGGTGCCGATTACATCGGATTTGGCCCTGTTTTCCCGACGGCGACGAAGGGCTATCTCAAAGGCTTAGGCCCTGAGCAGTTGATCATGGTGCGCGCCGGCTGCGCGTTACCCGTATTGGCGATTGGGGGCATCGATGCCGAAAACGCTTGCATGGTGCCTCGATTCTCTGGGGTAGCTGTCAGTTCAGCGGTGTGTGCGGCATTAGAGCCAAAAAATATTTGCCTACTATTGCACCAATCTCGCGTATAGTAGATTTATGAGACTAAACGTAGCCCACCTTGCCCTGCCCGCCATTTTGATGGTTGGCGCTGTAACCGATGCCCAAGTTGTAGAAGTTGGCGACGTGCCGACCTATAGCTTCGAACAAGCCTATAACACTATGGGCTCATCAAAAGCCAGCGACTTTCTCGGTAAGCCGATTTTGGTCGACTTTTGGGGCACCCGCTGAGGTGGCTGTATTTCGTCGTCCGTGCCGGCGGCTGTTAAGCTACAACAAGAATTTGGCGAGCGCATTCAGGTTATCTTGGTTGAGTCTCAAGGTACAGGCTATGAGAAGTCGGTCGGCTTCGCGCTTAAGGCGGGCTGGCTAGGCAATGGAGCCATTTGGACATCGCAGCGTCCGTTCTCGACTGGTTCTGGTGGGCTTCCGAGTTTTGCCCTGCTTGATGGGTCGGGTAAAGTCATATTAAAGGGCTCCTCTAACTCCATGCATGGCCAAATTGTCGATGAAATCGAGCGCATGGTCGGCAAGCCTGATTATGGCGATATGCCAAAATCTGTACAAAAGGTTTACAAAGAATTAAATAAGGGCAAAATAGCTAGTGCTTACTCGATGGCAGAAAAAGTAATTGCCAAGCCAGGCAGCAAGGATGCTTCAATCGTTTTGGCTGCGGCAGAAGCTTCACTAGTTGCAGTACAGGATCGCTTTGATGGTCAAGTATCAAGCATTAATTGGCTGGCCGAAAGCGGCTACCCAATTCGCGCTTTAGAGACTGCGAAAGATTTATCAAAGAATGTGGCGAAGAATGACGACATGAAGATGTCCGCAGATACTTTAATCGAAATGCTCGAGGGCGAAGATTTTAAAGAGCAAATGAAGTGGGACAAATCATTGACCAAACTCGAGATGGCCATGTACGAGAACAAAGAAGGCGACCCCCGTTCTATAAAGAAGATAGAAGAGCTTAAGGATGAAGCTGCGGGAACCCCAGTGGCCACTCGTGCCGAAGGCTTAGCGTATATTGCTAAGTTCGCCAAGAAGTAGCAGCCAAATAAGTGCTACCTGCGTGAGTGAGCATCAATGACGCTCGCCACGCAGCTAGTCAGTTTTTTACCCATCTCGATGTGTAAAAATTCGTTTGGACCGTGAGCGTTTGAGGATGGCCCAAGTACGCCGGTTATCAGAAACTGCGCTGCTG
>CAWWAN010000161.1:0-3029 GCA_963934925.1 uncultured bacterium
GTTTGACATTAACAGCTCGCCCATGGGCTCAAGCATTGCACCACCGCGGTCTCCCCAATCGTTGCGTTGTACGAAATCGCCGCGTCGAAAGGCCAGCACTCCCATGGTGGCAGTGTCTAACTCTACACTGAGGCCATCAAGACCGCCCAAGACTAATGCCCGTGGTATGACCGTGTCTTTTTCGTGGTAAGCATTCAGCCCGCCACGAATAATTTGCGGCCGCTCGCTTACCTGCAACACTGCCGCCAGTGGATCTGATGTTTCTTCTTGAGGTGCGAACCCGATGACTAGAGTTGCCACCGCTTTTATTTCTGCCTCAGTCAACTGCCCCTGAAACGCTGGCATTGCAGTACCCCCTATTCCGTTTGAGATTGTGTTAAACACAGCATTCGGAGTGTTACCAAAGGAGTAACCACCATCAACAAAACTTCGGGCCGGCGGGTCGAATTTGGCGGCGCCATTACCGTCACCCTTTTCACCATGGCACAACGCACAGCTTTGGGTATAAATGGCTTGACCATCGGGGTCTGCGGCGGGCTCTTGGTTAGCTGCCAGAGGCAGTAGCAGGCCTATTACTGTCAGAGAAATCATGCACTAGCTTAACAGTTTACACGCACCCTGTCAGTCTCTACTTTAATAGCATCGCGGTACTGCTGAGCCTGGCCTACACTGCCAGGGAAGAACATAGCATCAAATCCTTTGGCAGCTATTTTAGCTAGCTGCGCATGATCTAACTCGGCAAACTCGGCTGCACGCTGATACTCGGTGCACACATCAGTGCGCGAGACTAAACGATTATCCGTTGCTAAAGTAAACGGCACATCAAGTTCGATAAACTGACGGTAAGGATGTTGGCCTAAATCCTTTAGATGTGGCATGGTTTGCATGTTTGATGTCAGGCAAACTTCAAGCAGCACATCGTTGTCTTTAATGAGACGTGTCAGAGGCTCATCTTGCAATAAATGAGTTCCGTGGCCGATGCGCTGTGCATCACAACTAGCGATGGCATCTGCAATAGAACTAGCGGCATCCGCTTCCCCAGCATGAACCGTGCGACCGAGACCGGCATCTTTGGCGATTTTATAGGCTTCGCTATGTGCATTTGCAGGATTGCCGTATTCAGCGCCCGCGAGATCGAAACCGACAACCGGCAAACCAAGGGCATCACGTGCTTCAATAGCCGAATGAACCGCAACAACCGACTTCGAAGCAAACTGCTGCGGGAATCGCATGGCGCAAACAATGATTGAAGCTCGATACAAATCTATTTGAGTTGCAGCATTAAATTCGCCTTCGGCTTTAGCGATACCTGAACTGGCAGCTGTCAAAATTTGTTGGACAGTTAAACCGTGATACTCTAGCAACTGTGGCGCAAATCGAATTTCTTGGTAGTAAACACCTTCGGCAAAAGCATCGGCACATAGCTCGTAAGTAATACGCGCGATGGAGTGTTCGTCGCGCATCACGGCACAGGTAAATTCAAACCCAGACAGGTAATCCTCTAGAGAGTCATATCTGTCTTGGAAAACACCATCAGGAATGTCATAAGCGAGCTGCTCTGCCAATTCATGCAGGGTAGCTTCTCGCAGGGAACCATCGAGATGAACGTGCAAGTCAGTTTTCGGCAACTTGCTAATGAAACTATTGCGGTCCATCGTTATAAAACTAGTTCGAGCATATACGAACAAATCAGGGCAGCAAAAGTACCTAGAACGTAACCCCCTACTGCCAACAACACACCAACTGGCGCCAATGCTGGATGGAAGGCGCTTGCAACAATCGGCGCTGAGGCTGCGCCGCCAATATTGGCTTTAGAGCCAACGGCGACGAAGAAAATGGGTGCTTTAAGCCAGTAACGCATACTTAACAACACAATTGCGTGAAGTAGCATCCAGACTAAACCTACAATCACAAAGCCGACGTTTTCGGGCTTAGCTATTTCAGAGAACTCGGCTTTAGCGCCGATGGTTGCGACTAACAAATACAGGAAAACCGATCCCATATGCGAAGCGCCGGCGCCTTCGAGCTTTTTGATTGGAGTAAAGGATAGAGTAAGTCCAAACACGGATACCAATATCACCACCCAAGTAAAGCCTTTGATGAATTCGCCCACTGGCGGTAACACATCAGCAAGCGCCGTAGCCACCACTGCACCACCTATACCTAATGCGCAAATCAACAATAGTGAACCAAGGTCGGTTGGACGCTTCACTCGGTCAGCATAGGTCGCAACTTTTTTGCGCAAAGTGTCGAGGCTGGTGCGGTCAGCGCCAATTGAAGCGTCCATCTCTTTTTCACGTCCGGCGAACCACAGCAAAATTGCCATCCACAAGTTGGCTACCGCGACGTCGACTATAACGATTACCGACATCATGGAATCGGATGCGCCCGCGTGCTCTTTTAGAGCAATCATGTTGGCGCCGCCGCCGATCCATGATCCTGCCAATGCCGACAATCCACGCCACGCTTGGTCGTGCATCTCGATCGGAATCAACGATGAGCAAGCCCACAACGCTATTGGCCCGGAAACAACAATGGCAAAAGTGGCTCCTAAAAAAAGAAAAACCGCGTTTCTGCCTAAGCCAATAATACCTTTGATGTCGACGGACAAAGTAAGAAGCAATAGAGACGCCGGCAGCAACCATTGTTTAACGAAACCATAGAGGTCGCTCTCTAACGGAATGACCCCTGTATTAGACAAAACCGTTGGCACGAAATAAGCAAACACCAACAAAGGCGCGAACTTAAATATCTTTTGGCCAAAGGCTTGTTGATTAGCCCAGAAAAGAAATCCAAGAAATGAAAGTAATACGGCTAACACCGCTACTGGTTCATGAATGAGCGCTGGGGCAGGCATCAGTTAGAAAAACTACCGGGAGGTGGCGGCATCGAACCAGGAGCAGGACCATTAGTGGGTGCTTGAATCTGCGAATGCTCTAGGTAGTGACACGGCCATTCAATTGGCGCGCCGTCCAAAATTAATCTAAAAGCATAAGTGCCAAATTCCTCAAACGGCATACCGTTGAGGC
>CAWWAN010000162.1:0-2816 GCA_963934925.1 uncultured bacterium
ATGTTTGTTACGCGCCTAGACCTCATTCAGCTAGAGGCCGTGCAACGCGCAGAGCCACAGATTGCAATCCTAAAACAAGATATACCGCCGCGCTCGGTAGTGTTTGTGCCATCGAAGAAAAACGGCGACCCTAACAAGGCATTTAAGCACTGGACTCCGTCTCGGCCAGGCGATTTGTTGACGGACGCAGTAGTGGTGTTGCGCTCTTCAAAACGCTTGCCGCCAGGAAAGTTGGTTCGTGATTTAGGGCTGCAAGGGAGAAACTTGTATAACTACGATCCAGCGACTCAGTCGCTAAGCTTAATCGAGTAATCCACTCCTGCTGGCAATGGCCCAGCCGAGATATTGCCCTGTGCATCACTACGTAGCAAAGTGACGGGATTGCCTGCTGCAAGCTGATAAAGAGTGTTTGTGTCCAAGCCTTCGCGCACCACCATTTGCGTCGCGACATCATTGATCACTAGTTCCGGGACACCGGCCCGGATAACAAATTTAGTTAACAGCGTATTTGGCACAGCCGGTAAAGCAGAGGGGTAGACGCGACATTCTAAATCGATGTTTGGGACCTCGTTTAGGTTGAAGTTGCCATCATTGTCTGCAAAGTAAATAAAGGGTGCGCCATCGTTGTCGCCAAGTGATCTGACCAGCATCATTGCATTATGCAGTGAGTGCTCATCGCGTGTTACGACCTGTACCGTGCGCGGGAAGATTGCGGCTAATGCGTCTTCGACAACGGGCGTGTCTTCTTTCTTGGTTAAAACTAATTGTTGATGATTTTCAACACTGGTCAAAGGTGAGGGAGGGTAACCACGTGCATAAACCAAAGCCTCGACTTTGCTCCTATCAGTAAATGTAGTACGCGCAATTCCATCACTATCGCAGATGCTCTGATGCAGCTCTGGCAGTGTAAAAAGCACCACAGCACCGCTAATCGGCGAGCCACTAGCATCGACGACGGTAATGTCAAAAGGCATCGCAATTTCTATGTCGCTGCTTAGCTCGACAGTAGGAAGAGGCTGCTGCACAACCAGGCTTTCAGCTTTCGGCGCAAACAACAGTATTACGTAAACGGTTATTAGCGGTAGAGCAATCCAGAGCAATAAAGTAAATTTACTAAGCATTATGCCTACCTTGGTGAAGGAGCCTTCTTGAGTCCGCCGGTGCGGGAGTTTTTGGGCAAGGTGACATTAAGTCCAATGACGCTGGATGGCGTTACGAAAATTTGTTGTGGTTCATCTTTCTTCTTCAGTGACCACTCATATGCTCCAACAGGAATCCCCTCATGAACGCGTGGACCCGAAGCTGGCACATACAGTCTTTGCTGATTGCGGCCATCGTCGGGGACTGGCACTAGAGTGATGTGCATTCCGCGGATGTTTTTATCTTGTTGCGGGATAAGCTTGACGCCACCAGTAAGAATATTGAAATCAACTTGATACAGTTGTGGGTTGTTGATATTGATTTCGTGCACCGATAATCCGGTTGGCTTCAATGCAGCCATGTCCCGTCGCCGTGAGTCGGGATCTTCAACAATTATCCAGTAATCGTTTGTCACAATACCATTAATCTCAAATTGACCGTCAGGGTTGGTGCGCGCTTCTCGCATATGCATTACATTTTCACGAACCACCATGCGCTGGTCTTCGGCAGCTGCGCCGTATATATGAGGAACTGCAAAAACCTTGTACGATACCGCAGGCTCCCCATTTATTTTTACATGCCCAGCGACCGAAGCGAAGCCCGAGTTGTTTAACTCAAGGTTGACCTGAGTGTAGTTACCGGCCGTAACTTCTACGCCGTCTAGTTCAGCTATGGGCACCTGGGCGCCTTGCCACCATTTCCCGCGATTGGCACTAAGCACATCATGCGCTTCTAGGCTGTAGGCGCCAGGCATCAAATTCATGAACTTAAAGGAGCCGTCAGCTTCTGGCTTGACTTGAATCAAGTCAAGGCCAGGAGAGGTGGCCTGCACCACTAAGTTAGGGTAGCGTGAAGTATCGCCAACCAATTGCCCGCTAATTCCTCCCGGTTCTTTCATGACCAGTGGGCAATTGTAGTTCACATCTATTAATGAGAAGTCGTCGCTTTGGGTTGGAGAGTAGTCGCGATGGTAGGCTTCAACGCGATATTCTCCGGATTCTAAATTCAAGAATTCGAAGTTGCCACTGGCGTCAACGATAGCCTGATTGATAATGTCGCCACTACGTCTTATTTCAGCTGATGGCAAGCGCGAACGGCGTGGTTTCTCTAATTTTCGCAACAATACCTGGGTACTTTTTATCGCAGACCCATTGGTGTCTTTTATGCTACCTGATACGGCGAAGCCTTTTTTTAGATCAATAACGATATCACTGTACTTTTTGTTGCCGCGGTCGAAAAAGGTGATGACGTTCTTATATTGAGTAGGTGGGTGAGAGTCGTTAAAGGCTACCAACTTAAGGCGTGCATTGTCTGCTCCTATATCAGTCGGCGTTAACTGAAAGTTGCCGTTTTCATCAGTGGTGGCGTGGCCATTACATTGTTCAGGGTCCAGAGATTGCGCCACTAACTGAGCAGACAGTGATTGTGAACATAACACCACCTCGGCGCCAGCAAGAGGGCGCTGGTTGTGATCGCGAACCATGCCCGTGATGGTTGGCATCTCGCGCAGCGTAATGGTTGTTGTAACACTAAGGTCCTTAATGCCTAGGCGCCGAATACGGTAACCCTCGGCTTCTACGATTACGGTAACTTCGTATAGATTGGGGTTTATAGGTAATTCGAAGCCGCCGTCGACATAAGTTTTGACTGAGTTGTCAATAGACTCGCGGGCGCGG
>CAWWAN010000163.1:0-2662 GCA_963934925.1 uncultured bacterium
CACCACGCTGCCAACAACTTTGCCATTGGCCCAGATGGTTTTCTTTACTATCAGCGCGGCGTGTTTTTAGTGTCCAATGTCGAAAGCCCATGGGAGACTAATCAAGAAGATCATGCGTCCGGGATGTACCGCTTCAACCCGCGCACTTACGAATTTAGCTTTCACGCACACAACAGCCCCAACCCGCACGGCATCAGCTTTGATGAGTGGGGTTACCACTACGCCACCGATGCTACTGGTGGTGCCGCCTACCAAGTACGCCCAACGGGCGATGGTAATTTCAAAATGCGCAAGCTGTTGCAGCACACCGTGCGTCCAGTGCCGAGTTCAACAATTTTATCTAGTGAGCATTTCCCTGAAGAAATGCAGGGTAACTTTTTGATCGCCAACTCAATCGCATTTTTAGGCTTGAAGCAATATTCGCTTGACCGTGATTCAGCGACCGGCGACGTCAGTGGTACGGATGTCGGAGATTTGATGGCTTCTGCCGACCCTAACTTTCGACCTACCGATATTGAATTCGGGGACGACGGCGCCATGTATGTATCGGACTGGGCCAACGCCATCATTGGTCATATGCAGCATAATGTGCGTGACCCAGCACGTGATCACAAACACGGGCGTATTTATCGCTACTCCTACCCCGATCGTGAACTCTCCGCTCATGTCGATGTCGTTGGGCAACCGCTTGATGTATTACTTAACAACTTATTGCACCCTGTAAACAATGTGCGCCAACGCACTCGTGCTGAACTTTCGACGCGCAATAGCACCGAGGTAATAACCACCCTACGCCAATGGCTTCATCAATTCGATCACAGTAAGGCTGAAGACGCTCGCGCTTTACTCGAAGGCTTGTGGTTGCACCAATCTCATAACATAAAGAACATGGAGCTGCTTGACAGCTTACTAAACTCACCAGAGCCGCACGCTAGAATTGCTGCCGCCACCGTGAAGCAATTTTGGGATAACAACAAATCGAATCCTGTAGAAATTGAAGCGCCAGACGTTACGCAAGTTACCGCACCTCCCGGAGTAACTGTCATAAGTACCATCGTAGAAGAAATGGCTTACGACATCACCGAGTTACACTTCGCTCCTGGCGAAGAAGTAGAACTGTGGTTATTCAACAACGATTATATGCCGCACAACTTAATAATCGGAATGCCGGGATCTACAGCCGAGCTAGGTAAAGCCGCCGCCGCCATGGGTGCAAAAGGCTTCGCCAAAGGATTCATTCCGGACAATGACAAGGTGATTGCCGCTACTCCTTTGGTAAACACTGGAGAAACGTTCAAACTTAAGTTCACTATGCCCGACGAGCCCGGAGAGTACATCTTTGTCTGTACCTTCCCGGGACATTGGATGCGCATGCAAGGCAAGATTATTTGCGAGTAAAAGCGACGACGAAAGTTAGAGCGAACGAGCCGATTGCTCTAGTGTCTCAAACACTAGGTGGTCGGCATGCTTCGCTTTAACGATTGACAGCGCTTCAATCACGCGACCAATGTACGTCGCGGCTGTTTCTTGATGAAAACCGATGTGTACATATAAATGATCGTCGCCGAGCTTAGCCACAGCATCTGAAATATGCCCGGCCATTTGCTCGGCAGTCACATAATCAGCCAGTGCTCCGGTATCCGGAATTTCTAGGACGTCGCCGGCGGGAGTAGAAATATAAAACGGCTGAGTATCGGCGGTGACATCGGGCCAAATATCGCGAATCATTTGCGGCAACGCGAATTGAGCTATTTTAGTGTGCCACTTTGTATCGGTGGCGGACGCGTCAACTACAAAACCCTCACGACGAATAGCTTCAAGTACTCGCGGCCCTGCAAGCCATGCGCCGGCGCGAAAGGAATTACTTAAATTAAAACCGTTGGCGCCCAAAACTGCTTTGGAATGAGCGACTAGTTTTTGGAATTCGTCTACGGTGTATGCTTCGACTGAAACGTCGTGCCCAGGGTCTGGCCAGTTTTTGCGCTCAGGTCGTTCGACTCCCCAGATTGTCGGCTTGCTGCGAAAAGTTACGCCGGCTGATTCCACTAGTGATTTCCAGGGGTGGATGTGCAAGCCGAGTTCATCATGCGGTTGCAATGCTTGGCGGATACGCGCGCTCACTTGTGCAGCATCGGCATCGGCCTTATCAAAGTAAGCCGCGTTGATGAACTGAGTTAACGGAATCTCAGGGTGCGCAGCACGGAAGTCGGCGAATGCTGCAAGGTTTTCATCGGACAAATCTCGCCCCTCCCAGTCAACGCTGACACTAATGTGCACACGCGGTTCAGTATCTTGAAGAGTGGCGCCGGAGCAAGCAGCGAAGGCGCAAGGAGCTAACAGGATTGTTCGGCGAATCATGCTCCTGATTATAGTATGCTCTGTTCATGCTTGAGCGACTCATCCACAGGCCTATCCAGCTTACCCTTCTTCTTGGAGTGGTAAGCCTTTTTTACAGCTGCCAACAACCCGATTCGGCGAACGCTACTCATGGCCATGGGCTTGCCGACTGGCCGGCCCGCGCGCAAACGGTCTATAGTGAACACTACCAACTGTTCTTCGAAAATGAATACGCGGTTGTGGGTCGCGAAACCACTTTGGCATTGCATGTTTCGAACTTGAGAGACGGTAGCCCACGCCAATCGGGTAGCCTCAAGTTCTCTCT
>CAWWAN010000164.1:0-2601 GCA_963934925.1 uncultured bacterium
TCGATGCTACAGCGGGTCTCGGGCGTGATAGCTTTGTGTTGGCATGCTTGGGCGCGACAGTATTGGGTTGCGAGCGTCACTCGCAAGTGTTCTGTGCTTTGCATGATGGTTTGCAGCGCGCGTTAGCCGATGTAGAGTTGCACGAGTTGCTCGATGGCAGACTGTCTTTTATAAAGGGTGATGCCATTGAGCTGTTGAATAGCTCAACCTGTGGCTTAGTCGCAGAGTTTAGGCCGAACGTGATTTACCTCGACCCTATGCATCCGCCACAAAAGAAGACGGCGCTGGCCAAAAAAGATATGCGCATTTTTCGGGAAATTGTCGGCAGCGATGCTGATCAGTGTGCATTACTTGAAGCCGCGTTGGATTTCGGCGCAAGTAGGGTAGTCGTTAAGCGGCCTTCACACGCCGGACCGCTGCACGATGCAGTTAGCCACTCGGTAAAAGGTAAGACCACACGCTTCGACGTATATATGGCGCAAAGTTAAACTATGCACCCTGTCATGGAAAACGCCACCTTAGATTTAGACTTGTTACAAGTGCCCGAGCCATCCGTGATTCGCGAATGGGCGACTGAACGCGGCATTTTAATTCTGGCTCACAGTTACCAAGACGGGTTTCTGCAAGAGGCCGCGCACTTTGTAGGCGATAGTCTCGAGCTGGCGCGCAAAGCAGCGGCGGCCGATGCTAAATCGATTTGCTTTTGCGGTGTGCACTTCATGGCCGAAACGGCTAAGTTGCTTTGCCCTGACGCCAAAGTATTTGTGCCCGACTTAGGTGCCGGTTGCTCGCTTGCTGATTCATGTAAGGCCGAAGACCTCAAGCAGTACCAGCAGCACTTAACTGAAAAGTTAGGCCAGCGTCCGACAACGGTTGCTTATGTTAATTGTTCTGCGGCAGTAAAGGCATTGTGCGATATTATTTGCACGAGTGGCAACGCGCGGGAAGTAGTCGAATCTATTCCTGCTGACCAGCCCATTTTGTTTGTGCCAGACAAGCATCTCGGTGGTTGGTTGAATGAAACCTTGGGCCGTGAAATGATCCTCTGGAATGGCGCTTGCGAAGTGCACGAGCTGTTCTCTGTTGAGACTCTTAACGAGATGAAGGCCGAATATCCGGCAGCGAAGGTCATCTCGCACCCTGAATGCCCGAAGCCGGTTCGTGATGCTTCTGACTATGTACTTGGCACCGCTGGTATGTTGCGTTTAGTTAAAGAGTCACATGGCGAAACTTTTATTATTGGCACCGAAGCCAATATGATTTATCGTTTCGAAAAAGAAGCGCCGCAAAACACATACTTGGCTGCACCAGGTGCGTCATGCGCTTGTAACCTTTGCCCATACATGCAAATGAATACGCCAGAAAAGCTTTGGCACGAACTTCATGTTCAAGCAAACGAAGTCACTATCCCAAGTGAACTGTTTGCCGATGCGCAGCAGTCCTTGCAGCGCATGCTGAGCATCGTTTAATTTTACAGTCCGGTGACGTCTGTCCAGTTGCCGCCGATTTTGATTTCGTCAACCACAACATTGTTGGTGCCTAAAGACGATCCAATCGCGCCTGCGCGAATGAACAGGTGATTGAAAACACCATTGGCATTGCCGGTGGTTGAGACTAAATCCCATTGATCATTGCCGTTGCCTGAGCCACTGAGCAACGAGTCACTTTGATGGACCATATCGCTCGCGCTGTTATAGATTTTCATAGAGATGACATCATCGCTTTGATTGTTAGCATCAATTCTGACCACAACAAACTGAGTGTTATTGCGAGGAGCAGTATTGCCAGTTATGTCACCTGCAGCGCCACTAATAGCCCAACTGCCATCATCGGAGCCCATTAGAATAGTGTCGCCAGTTGCCGAGTCAAAAAGGCCGACCATCGCTGACATGTTGAGGCTCGAGCCGTTAAGACCTAATGCAAAGGATAAGTAAATGCTGGTGTCACCTGACATGTCAACTTCGACAGCGGCAGAGTCGAGCATACGTTGTCCCTCCATCGGCAGCGAAGAAGTCGCCCTGCGTTGCAGGTAACCGTCGGTCTCGGTCAATGGAACATTCGAAGGGTAGGCTCCGATGCTACCGCCATAACGTATGTACTCGTTATTAGTCGGCGCTGACCAAGGACTACTAAATCCGCTGCCACCCATCAAGCCATTGAGATGGTCACCACTATTACCGTCGCCAAAGCCTTCGCTGACGACCGTGGTCCATGGCAAATGAGTTTTAAAGCGCCAAACTTTGCTAGGAATAATGTCGCCATTAGCGTGGACCTCGTCAACTCTCCAGTAATGCCATTCGCCAGGACTCAAGTTTTGTAAGTCAAGGTAGTCGTTACTTTGTCGCCCAACGTAGGTGCTTGAAGAAGTTGATGCGTCTCGTACCGCATAGTAATCGGTGCCAAGGTAAACATCATGCTGCGGAGCGTTCAATGCCGCCACCCATTCAAGTCGTGGGGAGTTTAGAATGTTACGCTGCGTATCAAACGGGGTTGGACCACATGCCGCGCCGCCGGTCATGAGCTCGGAAATTTCGCTGTCACTCATCGAGTAATCCCATACCGAATATTCATCGATAAGACCTTCGAAAAATGCAGTGGCGT
>CAWWAN010000165.1:0-2461 GCA_963934925.1 uncultured bacterium
AGACAAAGCTTTAAGTGAATTAAAGCCCGCTAAACATAAAGCATTGGTGGTCGTTTCAGAGCCACCAGTCACCATAACATCAGCGCGACCAGTACGGATCTCGCGAAAAGCCATGCCGATTGCGTGGCCGCTCGACGCGCAGGCACTTGAAGTTAAAAAGCAAGCGCCTTGCAAACCGAACTCAATGGCAACGTTGGCTGACAACGAATTGGCCATAGTGTTTGAAATGAAGAACGGAGTGACGCGGCGTGGTCCGCCTTTGTCCAGAACGTCTTTTTGATCAAGCACACTTTGAATACCACCAATGCCGGTACCAAGAATAGCACCGCTACGGGTAGAGTCTAGGACGTCTTTGTCGAGCCCTGAATCCGCCCATGCTTCGCGCGCGGCAACTAAGCCAACTTGCGCGAATGGGTCCATGCGCTTTTGTTCGCGCGTGGTGTAGTGATCATCTGGCTGATAAACACAGCCACGGATTTCCGCAGCAAACTTGGTAGTGTACTCGGTAGTATCCCAGCGCTCGATATTGCGAAAACCGGTCTTGCCCTTCAGCAAAGAGTCAAAAAGCAAAGGCGCGCCAACACCTAATGGAGTGAGCGCACCTACACCTGTGATGACTACTCTTCTATTAGAATCAGCCATTAGGTCTAAACTATCTAGCGCTGCTTTGACGTGATGTAATCAATGGCCTTGCCAACAGTTTGTATTGCTTCGGCATCCTCGTCTGGGATTTGGATGTTAAAAGCATTCTCGAACTGCATCACAATTTCGACTGTGTCCAGGCTATCAGCGCCTAGGTCGTTAGTGAAGCTGTGGTCATGAGTCAGAGACTCGCGTGTGCGACCCATGTGTTCGCAGACGATTTCATAAACTTTCTCTTCGATGGTAGTCACAGTATTTATTTTATCTTAGGGTTTATTGCTAAAAGCAAGTGTCGGGTTATTGCCCGTGGGTAGCTAATTATAGTTTAGCGACTAGCCTAATGAAAGACCGCCATCGACCAACATTACTTGGCCCGTGATGTAAGAGCCTGAAGGACCCAGTAGGAAGGCGCTCAAGCCTGCGATATCGGCAGGTGTGCCGGCGCGCTTTAGAGCAATCTTGCTAGTCATAGCCTCTTTTGCAGCCTCGGGGAGCTCTCCTGTCATGTCCGTGCTGATAAATCCAGGGGCGACAACATTGACGGTGATGTTGCGAGAACCGAGCTCGATGGCGGCTGATCGTGCTAGGCCATGTAGTCCGGACTTGGCCGCACAATAGTTGGCCTGGCCCGGGTTACCGGTAGTCGCAACCACGCTGCCGATGAAAACGATACTGCCACCTTTATTACGCAGCATTGGTTTGGTAGCAGCTTTTAGCAAATGGAAGCTACCGCCAAGGTTAGTGTTGATTACGGCATCGAAATCCTCTTGGTTCATGCGCAACAAGAGGTTGTCACGGGTAATACCCGCGTTAGCTACCAGCCCATCGAGTGAGCCCCACTTTTCGATTACCGCGGCGATGGCGTCATTCGATGTTGCAGGAAGAGAGATGTCTCCCTCAAGTGCCAGAAAATCACCACCCAACTCTGCTATAGAAGCTGCTGTAGCGTCGAGGTTCGCAGTACGCGTTGCGAGCCCAGCGACATTGGCACCAAGAGATGCGCAGTGAATTGCGATTGCTTGACCGATGCCACGAGAGGCGCCAGTGACTAAAATATTCTTACCTTGTAGAGATTTTTCCATTACGTGAGTATTTCGGTTATAGAGTCAAAACTGTGCAGTGCAGAGACCTTGGCGTCGCGATTAATTTTGCGGGCCATTGCTGTGAGAACCTTGCCTGGAGCGGGTTCAATGAAGTGGCTGTCGGCAGTGGCCGACATAGCGGCGAATGAGTCCTGCCACAAGACAGGAGCGCAAAGTTGTTGCTGCAAGTTTGCGCGCAACACATCAACGTCAACAGATGACTGAGCAGTAGCGTTTTGCCAAACAGGACACTGCGGAGCATTGAAGCTTGTCTCGGAAAGTGCCGCACCCAGTTTGTTAGCGGCGGGACGCATTACCTCTGAGTGAAAGGCACCTGCAACACTTAGGCGTATCGCACGGCGCGCACCTGCTGCAGTGGCAATCTCTTCTAGTTTTTCTAGTGCACCTATTTCGCCGCTAACAACAATTTGCCCTGGCGAGTTAAGATTGGCCACCTGACAAATCATGCCCGTGGACGCGCTAGCTTGTCCACACAAGTCGTCTAACTGTTCGCGGTCGAGCCCCATTACGGAAGTCATGGATGAAGGCTTGGCTGCGGAAGCACTCTGCATAGCTTGTCCGCGCAGCTGAACCAGACGCAAGCCTTCAGCGAAGCTAAAAACTTTAGCAGCGCACAGCGCCGTGTATTCGCCAAGCGACAAACCGGCTGTTTGAACGGGAGAAATAGCCTGTTGTGCTTGCTGCTCGAAAGCAGCTAGCGCAGCTAGCGAGCAAAC
>CAWWAN010000166.1:0-1979 GCA_963934925.1 uncultured bacterium
AACTCGCATTCGGCTGAGACAACATAGTCGATAAACTTTTTTGCCATCTCGTTTTCTTGAGCACCCTCGAGCAGGCAAATACTATTGGGGATTAGCATCGCTCCGCTTTCGCCAATACCTTGATCGAGATAATGAATGGCTACCGGATAACCGTTGACCACTGCTTTAGCCGCGTCATCGGTATCGGTGAAACACCATGCATAATCTCCTGCGCAGACTCGACGCATGGCATCGGCGTTACCAGCTGCAAAACCAAGGCCGGCAGACTTGACGTCGTCGAACCACTGCACAACCTCAGCCGTTGAACTTTGCTGAATCAGATAAGCAAAGTTAGATAGAGTTGTTCCGGTTAGGGGTTGCGCCATGACACCGTTTTCGGCGTACTCAGAGTTGAGGAAATCATTAAGGTGCTTCGGATAATTCACCTCAATATCAGTGCGATACATAATCACTCGCGCGCGGGCTGCAAAGCCCGTGTAGTGGTTGTCGGCGTCGATAAAAATAGCGGGTATGCCTTCGGCGGTGGCAGGGGCATAAGGTGCCGTTAAGCCCATATCTTTCAAGCGAATAGTGTGAGCGATTTCGTTGTTCCAGAACACGTCAGCTCGTGGGTTTTTGGCCTCGGCGATTATGCGCGATACAAGTCCTACAGTTTTGTTGCGCTCGACGTCAAATTGCACATTAATCTCAATGTCGTGCTTTTTCTCGAAGTCACGAATGATTTGTTCACTTAAATCTTGATCGAGCGAGCAGTAAATAACCAATTCCGCTGGCTTGGAGCAGGCGCCAAGCAGTAGGATGCAGATAATGCTGAAAATTTTAGTCATTGGTAGGGTAGTGCAACTAGCATGCCAAGTATAAAGCTACCTGCGAGAGGTCTGATGTTCCATATTCGGAACGCTAAAATAGTGTACGGCGCAAGTAGAATAGGCACGCAAAACGAACTACATGACATCTTCCTTACCACCAATCAAATTGGCCGAGCGCATGAGCCGCCTTGGCACTGAAACGGCCTTCGAAGTGCTAGCACGGGCGAAAGCTCTTGAGGCTCAGGGCAAAAACATTATTCACCTTGAAATTGGCGAGCCCGACTTCGACACACCCAAAAACATTGTAGATGCTGGTATACAGGCGCTACGTGATGGCTACACCCACTATGGCCCAGCTAACGGCATGCCGGACGCTCGCGAAGTGGTTGCAGATTACGTAGCACGAACTCGCGGCATCGAGTGTGGTGCTGACGAAGTCACGATTGTGCCTGGCGGCAAGCCAACGATGTTTTATGCGATGTTGGCTTTGATCGACGTTGGCGACGAAGTCATTTACCCGAATCCTGGTTTTCCGATTTACGAGTCGATGATTAACTTCGTGAATGGCAAGGCTGTGGCATGCCCACTACGCGAAGTAAATGGCTTCTCCCTTGACCCACAGGATTTGATTTCTAGAATCACTCCTAAGACAAAAATGGTCATCCTTAACTCGCCTGCTAATCCAACTGGAGGAGTGACCGAACGCGCCGAGCTCGAAGCAGTACTGAAGGTGCTAAAAGATTATCCAGACATCTGGATTTTATCCGACGAAATTTACGCGCGCATGCTTTACGATGGTATTGAGCACGTTAGCCCAATGCAGGATCCTGAAATCCGCGATCGCGTTATTCTGCTTGATGGTTGGTCTAAAACTTATGCGATGACGGGTTGGCGCATGGGCTTTGGCGTGATGCGTCCTGATTTGGCTGCATCCTTCACTAAGCTCATGGTTAATTCAAATTCTTGTACGGCATCGTTTAGCCAACGCGCTGGCATGGAAGCTCTCGCTGGCGACCAATCAGGAGTCGATGCTATGCTGAGCGAATTTGATGTGCGCCGCAAGCACATGGTTAACTTGCTGAACGATATCCCCGGTGTTGACTGTCACTTGCCGGTGGGTGCTTTTTATGTTTTCCCTAACATTAAACAATTCGGTTTGTCGTCCATTGA
>CAWWAN010000167.1:0-1896 GCA_963934925.1 uncultured bacterium
TGTTCATTGGCGATGCGTTTGATGATGACGGCCTAGAACTCATCAACGCGGCCTTCCCGAAGGCACTTGCACTTAGTGATTTTGAAGCTTACAAATTCGCCGGCAATGCCTTTTGCGCCGACGGCCGCAATGTGTTCATCGAACAAGGCTGCGATGCGCTATATGGGAAATTGACAGCGCGTGGGTTTAAGGTGCACCCAGTTGCTACGCAACAGTTTCGACTATCTGGCGGCTCGGTATTTTGCCTGAAGCAGGCTTACTAGCTATTGCAAAGTCGACCATTTTATCGATCAACGCGTCAAACTCGTAGCCAGAATGTTGCATCAGCTTAGGGAACATCGAAATGTCGGTGAACCCCGGAATAGTATTCACCTCATTCAAAGCGAAACGTCCGGATTTACTGTTTAGTAAAAAATCGACGCGGGCGTAACCTTCAAGGCGTAACACGCGAAATGCTTTCAATGCTACGTCACGTAATTCTTCAGCCATACGCGATGAAATGGTTTCCGAAGGAACAATAATTTTCGCATTATCATTATTGTATTTGTTGTCGTGATCGTACCAGCCATCAACCTCAATTTCACCTGGAAGTGAGACCACTGGCACATCCCCATCAAGAATCGCCACCTCGTATTCTGCGCCTTCAGCTGCCGGCTCAACCAAGATGTAATCGGAAAACTCGAATGCCTTATCTATGGCTGAGGTCAACTGGTCTTTGCTGTCAACTCGAGAAATGCCAACTGAGGAGCCCTGCTGAGTTGGCTTAACATACATCGGGTATCCAAAGCGCTCCGCAATATTTGAGATGGCCTCAAGCGCATCGTCCTGCCAATCACTAACTGCGATATCAATCCATGGCAACACTGGCAAATTAGCCGAGCGTAACATGTGCTTAGTGACAGATTTGTCCATAGCTATTGCTGACCCTAGGCATCCGCTACCAACGAATGGCACGTTTTGCATTTCTAGCCAACCTTGAATGCTTCCGTCTTCGCCACCTGGGCCATGGAGGACAGGGAACACAACATCTACATCGGACGGCAAATAGGGGCCACGAGCTGCCACCGTATACTGCTCGCCATCTAGCAACGCTCGCGAATTCTTTTCGTCTAACCACTGACCATCGCGAGTGATTGCGATATGATAAATCGCGTAACGTTGCGGGTTTAAATGGGCACGCACGGCGCGCGCAGAGCGTAAACTAATCTCATGCTCTTCAGAGGTACCCCCGAAGAGAAGGCATAGATTAGTAAGCGGCTGTGGGGTTGTCATGTATGCAGAATAACCTATCAGCGCGCGCAATTCTAGGTTTCATTTTTCAAGAAATGTCTACACACAAACGCATCTGGACACTGCTAATCCCTGCCTTAGCAGCGATTTTATTGTATGCCCACACCTTTAGCGCTGATTTTGTTTATGACGACCGCACTTTATTAGAGCTAAACCCAAACTTTCAAAGTCTCGGAATCATCCCGGATGCTTTTGTCACTCCTTACTGGGAGCTAGTTAGCGATGATGCAAATGCCGTAGGCTTTTATCGACCACTAGCCGCAACGATGTTTGCCGCAAGCTGGGTGATTAGCGATGGCAACTCACACTTTTTCCATCTAGTCTCGATTCTGCTTCATGCCGCCTGCGCGGTGGCGCTTACATTATTATGCGTAGCGCTTGGCTGGAGAATAACGGTTGCCTGTGCGACCGGCTCCTTGTTTGCTATTCTCGGTTCACATGCTGAAGCAGTCGCATGGATCTCCTCGCAGCCGGACTTACTGGCAACGCTATTCGTGCTACTTGGTATGCGCTACTTTGTTGTCGAGCGTGATGTTCGTGCGCCACTCTTCTTTTTCTTAGCACTGTTATGTAAAGAGTCAGCAATCGCAGTTGTTGCGCTGTGCC